>JALQVX010000042.1 GCA_023263555.1 Crocinitomix sp. | reverse complement strand
ATTAAATCATTGTTTATATCAAAGTATTTTGAGTGATGACCACCCTCGTTAGAGTTTTGATGATATGAATTATCTGTTTTTGATAAACAATATTTTTTAATTGAATCTATATCAATATGTGATAAATCTACCGATTTAACTGGTATTGAAAACAAATCATTCATTTATAAACCTTTTTGGGTCATGCATTAAATTAATATTTAAATTTATTCTATGATTGGTGTCTGTTTGTCCTACACTTCTATGTTTTATATTTCCGTCAAAAACTAATAATTGATTTTCAATAGACGGTATAAATGTACCATCTTCAAATTCAGTACCACCATTATTAGTATTATTGGAAAATACTAGTGTTGTATGTTTATCATAAGCATAATCTTTGTGTAAACCATATTTAATTTGTTTATCTCTTCTAGTAAACATGTTTGATTTAGCTCTAATTAAATCATATTCTTTACCCATAAAAACAAAAAGAAATGGCACCATTATATCTTCATAGAAAGGTGAATTAATTTCTCTTCTTTTGCCATCAAAAAATGTGTGAGTAAAATAAAATTCATCAGCGGTATCTTCTCCTTCTTCAGCCACATATTGATGATAGAACCATGGAAAGTTGTCATTTAACATATTGTCATTAACATGTTTTAATAAGTCTGTTGGTAAAAAATCATTTATTATTAATTGATTTCCCTATTTTCTATTGGCTGCTAAATGCCTTTATCATTGTGATGCTCTATCTTGTTATTCAGTTCTTTAGAGTGCCATTCAGAACAAGTCCAGAAGGTGACGATTTAATCATCTGCCCTGCTGATGGAAAAGTTGTTGTCATTGAAGAAGTTGAAGAAACAGAATATTTTCACGATAAGCGAATCCAAATATCGATCTTCATGTCGCCAATGAATGTCCATGCTAATTGGAATCCCATTAGTGGAAAAACTATGTATTACAAATATCATCCGGGTAAATTTTTAGTTGCGTGGCATCCAAAATCATCAACCGAAAACGAGAGATCTACTGTGGTTACACAACACAAAAGCGGGACGGAAGTATTATTCCGCCAAATTGCAGGTGCTGTAGCACGAAGAATCGTGTGTTATGCAAAACAAGATCAAGAGGTTAAAGCAGGCTCTGAGTTTGGATTTATCAAATTTGGATCTCGAATTGATGTATTCCTTCCGATAGGAACCGAGATCAATGTTCAACTCGATCAAGCTGTTCAAGGTAAAACAACGATTCTGGGTAAATTGAGCTAGTAATTCAATTGGCTTTTCATTATTCTTACACTCCATTCACTCTTCGCTAAATCCGGTGATTTTTGTCACCATGATATGATATTTCCCCTTCCGAAACGTGTTAAATTTTAGAAGGATAACATTGAGTACTATTAATTATTTAACACTCGGTCTAATCGCAGCTATACCATAGCTTAAAGAGTTGTTTTTATTTAGAAAATAATTTAACTTTTTTTATTTCTTGCAATCCGTATAAAACAAGGCTTTACCCCCACTAAAAACGTACGATTCCAAGAATGACCAAACCTTTTTTTAAAATTTAATCATAAAATTTTAACTTTAGGCAACAATTTAGGCAACTCATCCAAAAAAAATGAGTCTATAAAATGAACTAATTTATTTACAAATGAAACTATTTAAGATACTTGTTATGGCTTTGGGACTTTCAGCAGTTAATGCACATGCCCAAGATGTAGTGATTGAAGACCTTCCGGTTGCAACCATTAACACCAGCTTCTATGTAACTTTACCTGAGATCCCTGTGCAAGAATACTACTTCGTAGATATTTCTCACATGGTTTTTGCGGATGAGCAAGAAGCTATTTATTTGTTGACGTCGTACGTAACAGGTAATTTAATCACAAATGAAATTCACTATGCTGATGGATACATGATTATTCACATCCATACTGAATATGTAGAAGGTGAAATAGAACTTGCTCAATTGCAAGACTATTTGAATCATTTGTCTAAACCCGTTGAATAATTGAAATCGATAAGATAATCTAATGAATATGAAATCAATCAAAAAAACCCTTTTCGCATTTTTAGCTACGGCTTTGTTCGCTGGAACTTCTTTCGGACAAATGGTAGGTACAAATGCGTTTCTAATGGGAACCAATCAAGAAATTGGAATTCACACCAATGGTTATGAAGGGACATCTCCAGGATCTATTCCGGCGCCCTTTCCTACACATTACCGTGGATTTACAACTAGACTAGCATTCTTGTCTAATGCAGATTTAAGTGTTCCATGGTCGACAGACAACTACATGGGAGACGTAATTATGCCTGGTTCGCCAGAAGGACGTTTCGGAATGGAAGTTGCTGGAACTACAGTATGGAACAGTTCTGCCACAGGTGGACCTGGAATTACGAGTTATGGTTTGTCAAACTATACAATTTACGGAAGATGTAAATCGGTAGATTGGGATGGAAACTATGCTGGAATTGATGTACACATGACCTATATCATGGATACAACAAAGACGTATTATAGAATTCTAATCTCACTGACAAACACGACTCCTCTGCCAAAGAGTAATGTTTATTTCTATAAATCATTGGATCCAGATAACAACCAAGATGTTGGCTGGGGATTCTCGACAACAAATACGGTAGAGGCGAATCCAACACCATTTTGTCCTAAAGCTTTAGTTTCTGCTTTATCGGTTGCTCCTGGTGGAGGAACAGATACACCTGCTTACTTTGGATTAGGAGGAATTGGGTCAGATATCCGTGTGGCTAGAGGAAGTTTCTTCGTAACAGATGGTTCTGATGTTTATGATGGAACAGGTCCAATGATTGGTGTTGTTGGATCAACTGCTTTTGCTGATCAAGCGATTGCTATTTGTCACAGAGACGTAACTCTAGCAGCTGGTGCAACGTCTGAATTCGAATTTGTCGTCATTATGGCGGAAGAGGAATTAGAAGAAGCATTAACTGCTCAATATTATTTAGATTATGACGGTGCTGATGCTTATGCTTTATGTACTGACGATATCGAGCCAGATACACTTTACCAAGATTGTGCTGGTTCTACAATCCTAGAAGTGACTGGGCCAATGCTTGATGCTTATACTTGGACATGGACAAATGCTGAAACGGGTGCTGTTGTCGGTACTGGACCAGAAATTGAAGTAACTCCTGCGGGAACAACACATTATATCTGTACCGGTGTTCCAATCGGTGGATGTTTTGTACTCCCTATTATCAGAGAGGTTGTTGTTGTAGCAACAGGTGTTGGACCAGATCCGGAAATTACAGATCCAGGACCACAATGTAGTCCTTTCCCTATCGAAGATCTCATTGTTGTTGACCTTGAAGGTCTACCTGGTACATTCTTTGAATATTATTCTGAGGAGCCTGATAGTATTGACGATCCAACTGATATTTGGGGTGGTGGTCCAATTGGTCCGGATGATGAGATCTGGTTATTAGCTGGAGATGTTGATGGAGGTTGTTATGTGAAAATTGAGATCAACTTAACATTTATTGAAATTGATGCTGGTATAGATAGCACAGGATTCTTAATGTGTAATTCAGGCTTAGAAACGGTTGACTTAAATACCTTCCTTGTTGATACAATATTAGTGGATGCTGGTGGCATGTTTGAAGAAGTAACACCTACAGGTGGTGCTTTCGATCCAATGTCAGGGATTTTTGATCCAACTGGATTAGCTGCTGGTGACTATGTCATTCGTTATATCGCCTTAGGTGGTGCATTGTGTGACAATGACACTTCATTACATACGATCACTGTTTACGATCAACCAACTGCGGGTGCTGATAATACAGGTATTATTTGTAACGCACCAGGATTGACGTTTGATTTAAATACCTTACTAGCAGGTCATGATGCTGGTGGATTCTGGTCAGAAGTAACGCCAACAGGTGGGGGTTTTGATCCATTATCAGGAATCTTTACAGTAGGAGGATTTATTACACCAGGTGACTATGTGTTTGAATACACAGTTGTCGGAACTGCTCCTTGTATTGATGATGTTTCTGAATTTACTATTTCAGTTATTGCTTCTCCGGCTGTTAACGCTGGACCAGATCAATCAATCTGTATTGGTGATCCTACCTCAGTAAGTGCTTCTGGAGATCCTGCGGCGTATGTTTGGGATCCGGCAGGAATTCTTGATGGTGTGCCATTTACACCAGCAGTGGGAACGTTAACATATACTGTAACAGCAACAAATGCTGAAGGTTGTGTAGCCACTGATGACTTGGACATAGTTATTCATGCTCTACCAGTGATCTCTTTCTCAGCATCTGACTTAGAAGGATGTGCTCCGTTCGAAACTGAATTCTCAATTGTTTCTGATGTGGAACTTGTGTCTACTGATTGGTTCTACGGTGATGGTGACGTTATGATTGGATCTACTACTCCAACGGTTTCGCACACTTACCTTTTTGGTGGTCTATATGATGTTCGTGCAACAGTAGTTGATATATACGGATGTACTAATTCTGTTGAATATGCTGACTATATCACTGTTGAAGATCAGCCGATTGCTAGATTCACAATGAACCCTCCTTCTGTCTTCACAAATGACACGGAAGTTCATTTCTCTAACGAATCGCTTTTTGCTTCTGACTATATTTGGAACTTCGGAGACGGATCTGCTGAAACGGACGTAATGAATCCAGTTCACTTCTTCCCTGAAGAAGTTGGAGATGTATTCTACCCGGTTGAGCTAAAAGCATACAACTACCTAGGATGTATTGACAGTGTAACTTTGTTCATGAATGTAAAAGGGATCATTTTATTCTATATTCCTAACACATTCACACCAGATGGTGATCAGTTCAATGAAACATTCCAACCTGTATTTGAGTCAGGATTCGATCCTTATGATTTCCATATGGTTGTTTACAACCGTTGGGGTGAAATCGTGTTCGAAACATACGACGCAACAATTGGATGGAACGGAACGTACGGCAGTAACGGCCTAGTTAACGAAGGTGTTTATACATGGCAAATCGACTTTAAAGAATTGCATAGCGATAAACGTCACATGCATAATGGACACGTTACCTTGCTAAAATAATTTTTCGCAACACAACTTAAAATGCCCCGCATACTCTCGTAAGCGGGGCATTTTTTTTATTATTACAATTCAGCGCTTAACTTCTACAGTTGAGCGCTCTTTTTTTTTCTAGGAAAAAATTGTCCCTCATATTTGATCCAGTAAATCATCAACTATGAAAACAAAACTATTGTGCCTATTTTTTTTACTTCTTACATCTACAGCATTTGGACAAGCTGTAATCTGTGGCAGAATTCTTTCTAATAACAGTGCGCCATTATTCCGATCCATTATTATGATCGAAGGCAGCTTTGACGGTTGCTACACTGACGAAAATGGTTATTATTTATTAAACACCTCGTTGAAAGGAGATCAGATTTTAATCGTTAAATCCGCGGGGTATATAACACAGCACATACCCGTATATCTCGGAAATGATTCGACTCTTCTTAATTTTCAACTCAAAGAAATTAACAACGAACTAAATACAGTTACGATTACGGCCGGTACATTTGAGGCAGGGGCTAAAACAAAATCAGTTCGATTAAGCTCAATCGACATGATCACAGTTCCGGGCGCGCAAGGCAACGTTATTGGTGCCATAAACTTCTTACCTGGAACAAGTACTAATGGTGAGTCGGGCAAACTTTTTGTTCGTGGAGGAAGCAGTGAAGAAAGTCAAAGTTTTATAGATGGGGCCCTTGTTCCCATTCCTTATAACCCTTCTGCTCCAAACACAGCTGTGCGAAGTAAATTCAATCCTTTTATATTTGACGGCACTGTTTTTAGTACGGGTGGATTTTCGGCTGAATATGGTCAAGCACTGTCTTCAGTCTTATTGTTAGAGACAAAAGGATTGCAAGAAGAGGATCAACTAGACATTTCAATCATGTCAGTTGGCTTGGGTTTGGCAGGTACGAAAAAATGGGAGAAATCTGCACTCACCATAAGCGCAAACATGACGCATCTCGGACCGTATATGCAAATTGTTCCACAAAATATTGACTGGGTGAACACACCATTAGCCCTCAATTTTGGCATGAATTATCGGTACAAAACAAAAAATGGTTTGTTTAAAGTATATAATACCTACAGTCAGAATAGGTTTACGCTTATCCGCGAAAGTATAGATAATGATGGAGGAACAAACCGGTTTGATTTGACCAACAAAAATTATTATGGAAATCTAAATTATTGCGGTGGAATAGGAAAAAACTGGACGGATACCCGCAGAATCAAAGAAGATTGGTTAGATAATCTTCTTCAGCAATACAGTTATTTCTCAGATCGACTACCTATTATTCTAGATGACGAACATGAATTCAAAGTGAAAATTCCAATTTTAAAACAGGCTTAAGATGAAACTATTGATCATTGAAGATGAAGTACGCGCCGCCAATCGAATTGAGCGATTGTTACTTGAAATCAATCCCGAATTAACCATTTTAGGAAAGTTAGAAAGTATCAGTGAAGCCCTAGTATTTTTAAAGGATCACTCTCCAGATGCGATCATCTCTGACATTCAATTGGCGGATGGATTAAGTTTTGAAATCTTCCAGCAAATCGACGTGAACTGTCCTATCATCTTCACCACAGCTTACGATCAATATGCCATTCAGGCCTTTGAAACAAATGGAATAGATTATTTATTGAAACCGATTGAAACGGAAAGGTTAGAGAAAGCACTCGCAAAAATAAACCGGTTAAGCACACCTACGATTCTGCCATCCGATCTTGTTACCTTATTACAATCGTCTCTTCATCAAGGCGAATCAAAGACCTATAAATCACGGTTTATGATTAAAGTTGGAGATAAATTTAAAGCGATTCCAACCGAAGAAATAAAAGCATTTTACAGCTTAGAAAAAGGCAGCTATTTGTTGACCAAACAAAACAGGAATTACGTTGTTGAATATTCACTTGAACAATTAATGGGACTGCTTAATCCAACCGATTTTTTTCGTGTCAATCGCAATTTCATTGTACATATTGATGCGCCAGAAACCATTATTGCGCATACCAACAGTCGACTAAAATTAGTGGTTAATGGATACGAAGGAGAGCCTATTATTGTGGCGCGCGAAAAAGTGCAAGACTTTAAGACTTGGCTTGATCAGTAGTTTCAATTCGCCTTTGCCTTCTTACTCTTGGATATTTTAAATCCAACATGACAATGATAGCTGTAAATCCCCAAACAGGGATGGTGGCCTTGTCTGTATCCAGATAATTATTGAGAACCCCATGTGCGAAATAGGTAATTAATCCAAGTAACAGGGTCAGCATTATTAAGCGCAATTCTTGATGGGGCATGCGAATATACAAGGTGATTCCTGTGTAAATAATATAGATGACCAATAAAATCATCAATAACATTCCCATTAATCCTTGCTCGGACAAAGGACCGAGGTATTCAGAGTGCGCATTCCCCATATTCCCTGCATTTGTGGAAATAATGGTTTTACCCGAGGACAATTGGAAGGGGGCATATTCAAAAGCATACGTTCCCGGTCCCCAACCCAAAATTGGCTTTTCTTGCCACATACGGATGGCACTCCCCCATCTATTCAAACGCTCTAAATTGGATGCGTCTGTACTAATATTCGCAATGGATTCGATTCGTTCATCCACATTGTCCGTTGCGTGCTCAGAATTGTTTCGCTCCAAATTATGCATTATCGCTGTCCACGAGAAAGCGATATAAATAATTCCAATCACCCCGATACCCGCCAAATACTTAAAATGGATTTTAAATCGTATCAAGAGATATACAACGAGTGCTCCAGCTAAACTCAGCCAAGCGGCTCTCGTATAACTCATGAAAATTGCAAAACCAAAAAGTAGAATTAAAAAGATTAACGTTAAACGCATCAAAGGACCATGTTTCTTTGCGAAAAGTAGTCCAAATAAAGGAGGATAAATCATGGCCAAAATGGCGCCGTAAGAGGTATGATCTTTGAAAAAAGGAAACATGACCCAATGCCCGCTTTCTTCGTCAAAACCATTTAAGGCATGATTGAAAATTGTGTAAATCACCACGAGTGATAAGGCGGAAATAAAAAGGGCTAAAAACCGATAAATATTGTTTTCATTCTTAAAAAAGATCACGCCGTAAAAATAAATCGGAATGATGAACCATAGTTTAGTCAATAAAAACTTGAAGGATACCTCAGGATGAGTGCTAGTGAGAGATGTCAGAAAGATCCATAAAAGTTGAGCAATAAAAATAAGTGTGATGGGATGTTTCAAAAAACGAATATCAAATTGATTCCTTCTCAGTTGATTAAAAACGATCAACAATAGCATGCCAAATAACAAGGGTTCTGTGGGTAAAAACAACCCGACTTGCGCACTCACAAACTCTTCAATATTAATTGAAAGTGGTGTAAAGAAAACAACGAACAAAAAAAGTTTATCAAAATGATAAAGTGCTGTATATAGCAAAATGAATGCGATTGGAATCGCATTTAGAATAATATCTCCTTTATAGGTATAATATAAATTTGCCACTAGAAACAAAGTCACTAGCGCATAAAACCAACGCATATTTAGAAGTGCTTTCACTGCTAAAACCTATCCGCGTGCTCTCAATTCTTTCAATTTCTCTAAACCAAGAAGGATGAAAATCGCAAAAATGAGTGTAGAAAAAGTCGCGAACAAAACAATGATCGCACGTTTCGGTTTTGCTTTTTTATCCGGAACTTCAGCCATACTATGACGAATCGTTTGTTGGATGTCTGTATGTGCAAATTGATGCGCTTGATCATTTACATCTAGGATGTTAGAATAGCGCAAACTAGAAAATTCTGACAAGTTGGAATAAATGTCATAATCAGATGCATAAGCCTGAGTGGCGTCAATTTTTCGCTTAATTTCCATAGCGACATCATTTTTACCAACCTTTAAAGCTTCTAAATAATCTGTATACATACTCCCTCTTTCATCTTTACTCACGACACCCGAATCACTCAAACTTCTCAAACGATCTGAGTAATCACCCATTTCTTGACGAATAAGAGCGACCTCTGCCTGAACGGCATACATTGGTCCAATCGCACGTTGACGAATCATTTTATTCATCACTGTATCCACTAAACGAACGATATCATTAGCGATATCTGCTGCAATCTGCGGATCGGTGTCGTAAACGTCAATATTGATTGAATTATAACGCGTTCGGTCAAATTTTATATTGCCTTCATACGCCTTTTGAAATTCGAACTTTGCATGTGCTTCATTCGAATCAATTTCATAATGTGTGTATAAGTCAAACTTTTTAGTCAAACTGTCTCGAATTTCTGGCGAAATCAACACTTGCAAAAGTCGTTCAGCATCTGCCTCATCCCCAAATTCAACCACACTATTACGACTGTTTGAATTAAAATCAACTGAATTTGATTTGGTTGGAAAGACAACAGCACGAGACATATAATAAGGTGTCATCATTACACTCACGACAATTGACGCCACTAATGAAAGTGCAGTGATAATAATCAACGCCTTTCGCTTTGACCAAAGGAAGGCCACTAATTCCCCCGAATTGAAATTCTGTTCTTGACTCATTTTTCTAATTTAGATCGCAAAAATAAATAATTATCACACTTAAACAGGATTTCAAGCGTGAAGAATAAATGCTATAACGATATCCTTCACAATTTATTACTTTCGTACAAAACTACTAACAATGAAATTCTTTGCGTTTTTACTTCCTTTGTTTCTCATTACGTGTAATTCTGATCAATCCGTTTTGATTGCAGATGAAGCTGGACCAGAATCAAATTCAATTCCTATTCCCACACAAGTTTTCGAAAACATGGCAGATGAAAAAGCCTATGAAGCGCGAAGAGATGCCTATTTCGATATCATTCACAGTTCGAGTGAAAACTTAGATTGGCGAGCTATAAACGCACTGAATTTTGAAAAATTGGCCCAACAACGGGCTATTTTGAAAGGATATCGCATTGTTGAGACCTTCGCTGACGGAAATTTAGAGGGAGAGTGGCAAGAGAGAGGGAGCGTAGATGTACCCGGAAATAATCGGATTTGTGATTATGATCCAACAACGGATAACGTCTATGTCATTTCAGATGGAGGAACACTTTGGAAGGGAAATCTAGATGGAGCAACGTGGACGCCATTAAATGATGATATTCAACTTGGTCGAAACATTTTAAAGTGTGTCTCGTTGCCTGGCGGAGGCGTTCGTCTGATCACGGCAAATGGCTATTCATTGCGTTATTCTGATGACGAAGGAGAAAATTGGACAAGTTGTGCTGGAATTGCTGGATCAAATGGATCAGGAATCAAATTGGTACAGTTAAATGATGCAGAAAAAACCTTGGTTTATTTGTACAACAGCGTAAGTATTATTGATGGATCTTCAGTAAATAAGGTTGCTTATTCGATCGATAACGGCCTTAGCTTTTCGGCAGTTACCGATCTAAGTTCAGGGAATCGATTTGCCTCAATACATACAGCACACAACAGTACAGCTGCTTATATTTTAGACAATAATGATGACGTTTACAAATTTGAGGCGGGAGTGCTTAGTTCTATTTCAACTGGATTAAGTTTGGACGGAACATCAAGATGTATGATTCAAGCCAATGAAGCGGGAGGCACACTCACGCTTTATATTTTGATGGACAATTCAACCTTGTACAAATCAACGGATGAAGGCCTTACATTTAATTTAGTAGGTGATTTGGCAACTGGCTCTTGGGACGTTGGTTTCCGTGTTTCGATAGACGACCCTGATAAATTGTATTACGGAGAAGTAAACTCATATCGTTCATTTGACGGAGGCGAAACGTGGGACTTAGTTTCAGAATGGTGGGAATATTACAGTGACGTCGCCAATAAAATTCACGCAGACATTATGGCCATAGAACCTTTTAAAAAGGAGGATGGCACTGAATTTACAATCATCCCAAATCACGGGGGTGTTTATGTTTCTTACGACAATCTCATCACGACTGAAAACATTTCCATGCAAGATTTGAATACCGGTCAATTTTATGATGTATTAACCGACCCCTATGATGCCAGTTTAATCTATGGAGGAACACAAGACCAAGGATTTCAGCGCACACTTACGGGAGATTCACCAAGCCCTTCTTCATTCCAACAAGTTATTTCAGGTGATTATGGCGAGATGCAATTCACCAATAATGGGCAAGAAATTTGGATTCAATATCCAGGCGCTTGGTTTCAGCTTTATCCAAATGCGGCAACCGACGGTGGCTATTCATTCGAGTTTAACTTAGATGGTGAAAATATGCCCAATGTAAATTGGATTGTTCCAACCGGCGCTGCACCGCTTTCAACGGACAATTATATTTATGTCGGCGGCGGAAGTCTAGATGGAGGCCCCGGATCTTACCTTGTTAAATTAAAATTTACGGGAAGTGAGATTATTGCGTCGCAATATGATTTCGATTTTAGAGCGGCTTCGGGAGCAAGTATTTCAGCGATCGAAACCACTCCGTTGAATGATCAGTTGATTTATGTCGTTACAGAAAACGGACGCTTCTTTTATTCACTGGATGGCGGTGAATCGTTTACTATGACTGAAGATTATATTGGACCTAGTGGCGGTTGGATCTATACAGCTGATATTTATGCCAGCCGCACAACCCCAGGATTAGTTTTTGTGG
>JALQVX010000384.1 GCA_023263555.1 Crocinitomix sp. | reverse complement strand
ACCACTTCAATATGATCACAGTGACCAGCTAAGGCTTCATCAATTGAGTTATCGACAACCTCATACACCAAGTGGTGCAATCCTCTAATTCCCACATCTCCGATATACATTGAAGGACGCATTCTAACATGCTCCATTCCCTCCAGTGCCTGAATACTCGAGGCAGAATATCCGCCATTCTTTTTTTGTTCTTCGCTCATAAATAGTTTTAATATGCTTACCTCTAAAAATAAGCCGCCTAGAGGACTTATTTTAGTAGAAATTGCATGTGTAAAATCACAACAAACAAAGATAGAAAATCATCCCTTAAATTTGGTTGAATCAGAGCGCAAAAACGAGTAGTTTTCAACAGGTAATTAACAAATTATGTTGAATTCTTTTGAGAGCGAATTCAGGGAACAGTAGATGAACTATTTGAACTTTTAAGATTACTCAATAATGAGATTTACCTTACTCATTTCAGTGTGAAAGTTAAAGATCTTCATCATCTCCTCTTTATCTTCAATACGATAACGTTGTGCATGGTATGCACTTTTCTGTTTGATGTACAAACGATTTGCTGAAACGGCATATTCAGCAGAAATTTCGAGATTATCTAAGGAAGTCAACTTATCTGTTGCAGGTATTTTATTGAGGTTATTTACTTTCACTCCTCGCGGAAAGTTAACAATCACTTCTACCGTGCGTGTAAATGGATTAGCAAATACAAAGTCAGTTTTCTTTTTATCCACTTCACGAGGGTCTGAATATTCACCAAAAATTTCACCCAATCGGAAAATGGTCTTTGCTCCTGCTTTTTCAAAAAGAGGGACATAGAGCGAAGTCACTTCCCCCTTAATGATGATCGGTCTGATAAATGCATCTTCTGGTTCTACATTTTGAATACTCGTCATTTTATAGGTGCTATTATCTCTAAAGACATCTAACATCTCCTCTTGTTTAGATTTTTTCTTCGAATCAGAGTAGAGGTAATAATACACTTGATACTCCCCACCCTTGTACCCTAATAAATGGCGTTCAATATTAATTTGAGCATCCGAAAAATCGTCATTCACATTGATCGTAATGATTGTGCTATCCACATTATCAGTATGTTTTGTCGCTTTAACAGGTTTTACCTTAAATGTGGATTTAGCATAGGGATAACGTAATGAGGTGAGAAAAAGCGCATGATTTGGCACCCATCTATAATCCAAGAATCCCAATCTTGAACGATAATCATAAGGGGACATATACGTATCTATCGCTGGAAAGTAAAGGAAATATTTTTGAAGAAAGTACTCAGACTCAATATCTGGACTAAAAAAAGTGTCATATCGATCAGAAATCATTCCATATTCAAACTCAATATTTGCCTGCTCTAACAATCCCATTAATAACTTCAATGATCCTGTCATATCCCCTTTTCCAGTCTTGATCATTTCTGCAATAGACATTCCCGAACGACCATAACCAGCCAAGAATTCATTTTTCATATAATTCTCAATCAGGCGTACATTCTCAATTTGTTTATTCGAGGATTTAACACCAATTTGCTCGTTCAACTGTTTGAGCATCTTTAGATCTTTTCCTTTAGGAGGATGGTTAAAGACAGCATTCGCATAATTCACAAAGGCGTTGTAAGGCGAATACTCTGCCCCTATTCCGCCATCTACATCATTTAAAGCTGCGTCAAGTTTCATAGTCACATTTGTATACTCCGCAAAATATTCACTTTTAAAGGCAGGAATTGTATCCATGTGAATATCGTATTGATGACGTTGAAGAATAGTGTCTACAAGTGTTGGCTCAGGTAAACCATTATGCGCTAGAAACGCAAAGTATGCATCATTTGGAACAATGAATCTAAAATCAAAATTATAGATTGGTATTTCACCTTGGAAATAGAATTGGTCACCATTTAAAAGCGATCGCTTTTTTAAAGTGTACATAATTTCCACTTCGTCCCCTAATTCGAGCCCTTTGATCGCGAAATAACTATAATTCTCATCTTCATCTTCATTATAAAATTCCTCCATTTTAATATCAACTTTCAATACCTCATTCGGTTTGATAACTCGAGCTTCAACCTTAACGATAGCATTGACATCTTCCATATCGATATACACCTTATTAAATTCGTCGATTGCTGCATCCGAATTTAATTTAACACGATAATGCTCGGTATGATATTTAAAAAATCCTTGGGCATATGGATCATATTCGTACTCAATGGTCAGCAAATATTTATTGTAATAATACAACTGATCTGTCGCTTCACGCTCCGTTAGAGTTGGCGTTTTTTCAAGTGAATAATTCTTGTAAAAAGGGTATTGTTGTGCGGTGCCAGCCAGTCCGGAGATAAGCACACACAGTAAAATAAATGATCTCATGAACTAAGCTATTTTTTGGAAAATTACGTTCTGTATTGTTGACATATTGATTGCTGAGGAAAATTTATTCCATTCTTCATACAAATCAGTTGGAATTTCGAGTAAGCGATAGTCATAATTCATTTTGACAATCACAAGGCCATTTTCAATCGAAAAAGAAGAATTAAAACTGAACAATTCATGCTCATAAGCATTCCCTTCAGGCAAGTGTATATCTTCG
>JALQVX010000006.1 GCA_023263555.1 Crocinitomix sp. | reverse complement strand
TTCCTCGTGAATACGAATTCTTTGAACTTCCAGAAGAAAAATCGTTTCCTAGAATGATGTTAGTATGGGATGATAATGAAAGTGATGCAGTTCCAAGATTAGTTTTAGATAAATCTAAATATAATGTTAATTATCCTTTTTCAACTTCCCAGCCTAAGATCTCATCAATTGTTTGATATGAAATAGAATGATAATTTGGACGCGCCTTCGCATAAACTTCAGTCGCGAAAGCAAACCCTTCCTCCGACTTCATCAATTCTTCATAAATCGGCTCTAAAAATTTACGTCTCCCCACACGAATTAGAAATTCTTCCATTTCTTTCTTGATCGGATCAATTCGCTCCTGCTTGATTGAGCGAATAAACCACTCCGCTTGAATTTCTGCATTTCCAGATTGACTAAAACTAAAATCATCCTCTAGCATTTCAAATTCGTTTAATGTCGTTTCTTTCGGGATTTGTCGTACAAAATGCATCCATTCTTGTGTCGACCAGATTGACTGAGATAAACCTAGCATGTCGGTACTTTCCATTCCCGGAATCAACTTATCTTTTTCCTCCACACGATCAAAACGATCTGAAGTAATCTTCACACTATTTACAGGAATGCCTTCACCGTAAATCCACTCATCCGTATTAAAAGTTAATTCGTTCGGCGTCAATAATTTATCATTTAAATAAAGAATAAATGCTTCAGTTGTCAAGGTTTGAAATTGGTGATCGGCGAAATAGGACTTAACGAAAGGATCAAATTTAGCACGACCAACCAAATCTTCCAATGTCTTTAAAAATAATGCCCCCTTAATATAAGCTATCGTCGTCATTCCATCATCTGGATCTCTGCCTTCAAGTTCTAATTTTAGTTTAGAATCCCCAGGAAATTCTCCCGCCAAAATTTCTTCATTCTCAATTTCCAATTCCTCATATTCAATCGAGAACAACATATCTGCGTGTTCTTTTCCATGAATAGCCTCCATGATGCGATTCTCAATATAAACCGTAAACCCTTCGTTGAGCCAAAAATCATCCCATGTAGCATTGGTTACGAGGTTGCCGGACCAGCTGTGAGCAAGCTCATGTGCAATCAATGAAACCAAAGAGCGATCACCCGTTATGATTGTTGGTGTTGCAAAGGTCAATTTCGGATTTTCCATTCCTCCGTATGGAAATGAAGTCGGCAAAACAAGAATATCATATCTTCCCCATTGATAATCCCCGTATAGGCTTTCAGTCACTTTAATCATTTCCTCTACCTCTGCAAACTCGTACGTCGCAGCCTCCAATAATACCGGTGAAGCATAAACCCCTGTGCGTTCGCCTGTTGCTTGAAATTCAAGATCACCAACTGCAAGTGCAATTAAATACGTTGGAATGGGAATATCCATGGTATAAGCATATTTCCCTTCAGTATTTTTCTCCGTAGGATTATTATCCGCTGCCATCAATGCCAATAAATTGGAAGGTACTTGAAGGGTTGCATCATATGTGATTCGATTTTGAGGAGTATCTTGACAAGGAATCCATGTACGCGTCAAAACCGCTTCACCTTGTGTAAATAAATAAGGGAATTTTTTGCCAGCGGTTTGCTGTGGTGCTAACCATTGCAAGGCTTTGGAATTGGGTTGCGTTGAATAATAAATTGTAACCGATTTTGTCTCAGGCTTTACCGTCACTTCCATTGGACTCCCTTTCACGTCGTCATAGTTACCGATTACGAATTGAGTAGGTTCATTGTCATCTAATACCACTTTATCAATTGACAATTGGTTGACATCAAAAATCATTGTGGTTGTTCCTGTGATATTCTCAATATCATGTTTTACAAAACCGATCAATTTTTTTTCATCAAAATTAACCGTCAGTTCCATGCTCAAATGCGTAGAATACACTTCCTCACAATTCGAGTAGGATTGATTATCAATTTGATCATTTACGTGCGCAATTGAAATGTCTTCGACAGGTTCGGCCTGATCATTTAAATCCTTAACATCAGAAGAAGTGCATGCTGATAAAACGAGCAACACGGCCGCTAAGAGTGTTCTAAAGTGTGGATGCATTTTCGTGGTATAAAATTTTCTTGCACAGCAAAGATAATCGTTTTCTATGCACACACGGCGATTGTTATACGAATATCTCACAAAGTTCTATTAATCCACTTTTTTTCACGTTGAAAGATGAGGAGGGAATTAAAATGATGAACGGTTGTTATTTTTACGTTAATTTCATTAATTTCACAGGCTTAATATAATCTTAAATTATGAGTGAAGCTATAATGCATAATGATGCGTCTGATAAAACACTTTTCGGCCACCCAGTAGGTCTTTTTATATTGTTTTTCACAGAAATGTGGGAGCGTTTC
>JALQVX010000315.1 GCA_023263555.1 Crocinitomix sp. | reverse complement strand
ATCAGGCTTTTTTGAAAATCAAGATTGCAAAGATATGGCCTTGGTCCAATTTCAAGGACAAACCTTAGTCATCACCGTTTCAAATCAAGCTAAAGCCAAAACGTTTAGATTGAAATGAGTGCGATAGATTTATTTAAACTTCATATATTTGTTAAACAGCGATAATCAACATTATAAACGAATGAAAAATTTTCTACTCCTACTCATCCTCGTATCGATAATTAGTGCCTGTGGAGGCAACTCCGAAAATGGAGAGCCCTCTAATTCGGATTCACTCGCGGTCAATGCGATCGAAAAAATGGAATTCGAAACGTTAAAAACCGAACAAACGGGAATTGACTTCTACAATACGATCACTGAAAATGATAGCTTTAATTTTTATACTTATGAGTACATCTACAATGGTGCAGGAGTGGCAGTTGGAGATATTAATAATGATGGGCTGATCGATATTTATTTTAGCGGGAATCAAGTTCAGGATAAATTATATCTCAACAAAGGGGATATGAAATTCGAAGATATAAGCACAACTGCGTTTGAACCTTCTGCCAACGACGGTTGGCATACAGGTGTAAATATGGTGGATGTAAATGCAGATGGTTGGTTAGATATTTATGTGTGCCGTTCAGGTGATCCCAAGGACAGAGCACTGATGGCAAATCTTTTATTTATTAATAATCAAGATAACACGTTTACAGAAAAAGGGGCAGAATATGGTGTCGATATCGCAAAAAGATCTACTCATTCAGCTTTCTTTGATTATGATAATGATGGCGATTTGGACCTCTATGTTCTCAATCATCCAAACAAACTACCAACAGATAATTTAGTGACAGCTGAAGAATTTAGACGGATCAAAAAATTTGGCGAAGATGCAGATGTGTTGCTCGAAAATAGGGATGGAAAATATGTAGATGTAACGGAACAAGCAGGTATCGCAAGTAACTGTTTTGGTTTGGGAATTGCCGTCAGTGATTTGGATGGCAATGGTTATGCAGATATTTATATTTCGAATGATTATCAGGATCCTGACTTATTATTTATGAATGATGGTAACGGCCACTTTAGTCAAGAAGTTCAGAATAGAACAAATCACACCTCCAATTATTCAATGGGGAACGATATGGCTGATTTTAACAATGACGGTTATGTAGATATCATGAGTGTTGATATGGCTTCTGAAGATCATATTCGATCTAAACGGAATATGGGCGCAATGAGTACGAAAAGTTTTTGGGAACTCGTGAGTTTGGGAATGCATTATCAATATATGTTTAATGGTTTGCAGCTAAATAACGGGAACGGAACATTTACGGAGGTCTCTCAATTGGCAGGTGTCTCTAAAACGGATTGGAGCTGGGCGCCACTTTTTGCTGATTTTGACAATGATGGTAAAAAAGATCTATTTGTGACCAACGGGTATCGCCGTGAGGCCCGCGATAATGACTATACTATAGATTACAGTAAAAAAGATTATTACGGAGAAATCCAAAATTACGAGGATGGGCTGGCCTTAATGCCAACCTCAAAGATTTTTAATTACATCTATAAAAATGAGGGTGATCTGCATTTTTCTAAGAAAACGGAAGAGTGGAAATTTGAATCTCCTGTTAATTCAAATGGTGCTGCTTTTGCCGACCTAGATAATGACGGCGATTTGGATCTTATTGTCAATAATATGGAAGAAAAATCCTTCGTGATGGAGAATAAGCTCGATTCTAAGAACAATTATATTCGTTTTAAATTACAAGGTGACAGCCAAAATAAAGATGCTCTCGGAGCGAAAGTTAAAATAGCAACAGAAGCGGGTATTCAATATCACGAGCTTCAAATTTCAAGAGGCTATGAATCATCAGTTGAAAACATTGTCCATTTTGGATTAGGAAAGGAAACGACTATAAAATCACTTGAAATAGAATGGCTCAACGGTAAGGTCACACGACAAGAAAATTTAAAAGCGAATCAACTCTACACGTTAAATATGAACGAGGCAACCGATACAAACAAAGACGTTAAGGCACCGTCAAGGTTATTTCGAAATGTCTCGGATTCACTTATTTCCTATACGCACAAGGAAGAAATGATGAATGATTTTGCAAGCGAAGTTTTAATGCCTCATAAAATGTCCCAACTCGGACCTTTCGTCTCGCAAGGTGATGTGAATGGAGATGGATTAGAAGATGTGTATTTTTCAGGTTCGGCAGATTTCGCGGGTGAATTATTGATACAAACAAAAGATGGATTCAAACCGCAAAACGGCCCTTGGGCAACTGAAAAAGCAAGAGAAGAATTAGGGTCTGCTTTTTTTGATGCAGATGGGGATGGTGATTTGGATTTATATGTGGTCTCAGGAGGGAATGAATTTGACAGTCGCTCTGCACTGTATTATGACCAGCTGTATATGAATGATGGTTCTGGTAAATTTACCAACGAAACCAAAAAAAGATTACCAATAATGGAAGCGTCCGGTCAGCGAATTGCTGTAGGTGATTACGATAATGATGGGGATTTAGATCTTTTTGTTGGAGGAAGACAGATGCCAGGGTTTTATCCCTATACCTCTCGCAGTTATCTGTTAAATAATGATGGAAATGGTGTTTTTACAGATGTAACCGCGCAGTCTTTGGCGGCCAATCCATTGCCAGGAAAGTTGAGTTTGGATGGACCAGGAATGATAACAGATGCCTTATTTGATGATATTGATGGGGATAATGATCTTGACCTTGTCGTCGTCGGTGAATGGATGCCGATTACCTTTTTTGAAAATGTAAATGGAAAGTTTTCGGACGAAACGAAAAGATATAATCCTAACAGAGATATTGGATGGTGGTATTCTATTGCGAAGGCTGATTTAAATGGGGATGGGAAAAGTGATTATGTGGTTGGTAATGTAGGTGCAAATAATAAATTCCACCCAACCCGCGATAAACCGCTCGAAATCTATTGCCATGATTTCGACGAAAATGGATCCCTAGATATTGTTCTTGCAAAGTATCAAAATAATATTTGTTATCCAGTTCGCGGTCGCCAATGCTCGTCTGAGCAAATGCCATTTATTAAAGACAAATTCCCAACCTATGCCGATTATGCTTCGGCCAATGTGGAAAATATTTATGGTCAATCAAACTTAGACAAAGCCCTTCATTATTCAGCCACTGAATTTGAATCTGTCGTTATGCTCTCGTCTAATAATGGTTTTACAATTGAGCATCTGCCAATACTTGCACAGTTTGGTCCAATCAATAAATCGATAATCATGGACCTTAATAAAGATGGACATTTGGATATTGTGGCAGTCGGCAATAATTTTGTTACAGAAGTCGAAACGATTCGCTATGACAGTGGTCGAGGTGTGGTTTTGTTGGGGGATGGTACAGGTAAATTTCAACAACTTTCACCAATGGAATCTGGGTTCTATGAACCAAATGATTGCAAAGACATGATCGCGATTTCATATCAAGGAAAAACACTCTTTATTACGTCAAACAATCGCAATAGAGCACGGACGCATATCTTGAATTAAGGCTATAAACTTTTAGTTCGCCCGCCATCAACAGGAACGTTTATTCCATTGATATAACTCGCCGCAGGTGAAGCTAAAAATGCAATGGCATTCGCCACTTCTTCGGGCTGCGCTACACGCAACATAGGTGAAGCATTGGCCATCTCTGATTCTATTTCTGTATATGATTTACCCGTTTTAGAAGCTTTTGTTTCAATGATCGATTTTAAGCGAGTTGTTTCAGTAGCTCCAGGCAAAACATTGTTCACAGTGATGTTATATTGACCCAACTCATTGGCTAAGGTTTTACTCCAGTTTGCGACAGCTCCTCTAATCGTGTTTGAAACCCCCAGATTTGCTAAAGGTTGTTTTACTGAGGTTGAAATAACATTGATGATGCGGCCATAACCAGCTGCAATCATTTTATCTTTTACGGCTTGAACCATGATGTGGTTGCAGATCAAATGTTGATTAAAGGCATCTATAAATTCACTTGTCTTTGCTTCGTGAATTAATCCACCTGCTGGTCCGCCTGTATTGTTTACTAAAATCTCAACTGGTTTATCAGCTAAAAATGAATTTACTTTTGCTCCCAATTCTTCTGGGCGAGAAAAATCAGCGACTAAATAATGATGTGCTTGACTGCCATTGTTGAAAAGTTCAGCGCAAGCGGCTTTTAATTTATCCTCATTCCGAGCAACCAAAATTAGGTTGGCACCCATATTCGCCAATTCTTTTGCAGCGGCTAATCCTATCCCCTGAGTACTACCGCATACAACGGCTGTTTTGTTCGCTAAATCTAAATTCATTCAAAAAAATATTTCGGATAAAGTTAGTATATTTGTTAGGTTATTTCTAATGAAAAAATGGTTAAAATGAAAAAAGTACTTTTCCTCGCACTTCCAAGCCTTTTATTAATGGCATGCGGCGGTAGCTCTAATTCTGGTGATTCTGAAAACACTGATACTACATTGACAAGTCAAGAATCAATGTCTTTCGAAACGCTTGATGCGGCGCTAACTGGTATTGATTTTCAAAATAGTGTATCTGAAACCGAAGAGTTTAATTTTTATACCTACGAATACATCTACAATGGTGGCGGTGTCGCTGTCGGCGATATTAATAACGACGGCTTAACGGATGTCTATTTTACAGGAAATCAAGTGGAAGATAAATTGTATCTCAACAAAGGAAATATGGTCTTTGAAGATATCACGAAAACTGCTTTCGATAAAACTGCCAACGAAGGATGGCATACGGGGGTCACAATGGTAGATATCAATGGTGATGGTTGGCTTGATGTTTATGTGTGTCGATCTGGAGATCCAGAAGATAAAACCTTGTTGCAAAATTTACTTTTTATCAATAATCAAAACAATACATTTACTGAAAAAGGAGCCGAATATGGTGTGAATATTCAAAAAAGATCAACCCATGCAGCGTTCTTTGATTACGATAATGATGGTGATTTAGATTGTTATGTGCTCAATCATCCTATTAAAAGTCCTGGCGAAAGATTTGTTTCTGTGAACGAATTTAAACGATTAAAAAAGTACGGTGAAGATGCGGATGTATTCCTCGAAAATCAAAATGGTAAATTTATAGATGTTTCTGCTAAGGCAGGTATTGAAAACAATTGCTTCGGACTTGGAGTTGCCGTTGGCGATTTGGATGGAAATGGCTTCGCGGACGTTTATGTTTCAAATGATTATCAAGATCCTGACTTTATGTATATGAATAACGGTGATGGAACTTTTACGCAAGAAATTACAGAACGAACAAAACACATTTCTAATTATTCAATGGGGAATGATATGGCAGATTTTAATAATGATGGTTATATCGATATCATGACTGTGGATATGGCGGCTGAAGATCACGTCAGATCTAAAAGAAATATGGGTGCAATGAGTACTCAAAATTTTTGGGATCTCGTTCTAGTTGGATTTCATTATCAATATATGTTTAATGGCTTGCAAATGAATAATGGCGACGGAACTTTTACCGAAGTAGCGCAAGTTGCCGGAGTGTCGAAAACGGATTGGAGCTGGGCTCCACTTTTTGCTGATTTTGATAACGACGGATATAAGGATCTTTTCGTAACAAATGGTTACCGCAGAGAAGCACGTGACAATGATTATACGATTAATTATTTAACAAAAGAAAAAGAAGGTAAACTAGGTGACTTTCAGGAACGATTGGAATTGATGCCAACAACCAAAATATTTAATTACATCTACAAAAATGAAGGCGATATTCATTTTTCGAAAAAAACTGAGGACTGGAATTTTGATCAACCAGTTAACTCAAATGGAGCCGCTTTTGCTGATTTTGATAATGATGGAGATCTCGATCTTGTCGTGAACAATATGGAAGAGGTTTCTTTTATTATGGAAAACAAACTTGAAAGTAATAATAACTATGTACGATTTAAAATAACAGGTGATCTTGCAAACCAAAATGCGATCGGAGCGAAGGTTAAGATTACAATGGGAGATCAAATACAATATCAAGAGCTTCATGTGTCGCGCGGTTACCAATCATCTATCGAAAATATCTTGCACTTTGGTATTGGCACGAATGAAAAAATCGATAAAGTTGAAATTACGTGGCCGAATGGGAAAACACTTGTTAAAAACGAGTTAGACGTGAATAAAATATATTCGTTCTCGCTCAAAGACGCAACAACGAATACGATTCCAATTATAAAACAAAAAACGTATTTCACGAATATTAATGATTCTATACTCTCGTTTATTCACATGGAAGAGATGTTGAATGATTTTGAAAGCGAAATCCTTTTGCCTCATAAAATGTCTCAATTAGGTCCTTTTATAAGTAAAGGAGATGCTGACGGGGATGGACTTGAGGATATTTATATTTCGGGTGCTGCCGATTTCCAAGGAAAATTATTCTTGCAAGTTGCTGGCAGAGGTTTTGTTGAAAAAAATGGACCGTGGGTGCAAGAAAAGAGAAGAGAAGAAATGGGTTCGCTTTTCTTTGATGCGGACGGAGATGGAGATCTTGATTTGTATGTCGTGTCGGGCGGAAATGAATACAATTATAATTCACCAATGATGCATGACCAATTGTATATGAATGATGGCAAAGCGAATTTTATAAACGAGTCTAAGCTGCGATTACCATTAATGGAAACTTCAGGGCAACGTCTTGTCGCTGCAGATTATGATCAAGATGGAGATATTGATCTTCTCGTTCCGGGTAGACAAACACCGGGATACTATCCTTTTGCGCCTCGAACTTATTTATTACAAAATGATGGTAAAGGTCTTTTTACAGATATAACCAGCCAATCACTAAATCCAAACGCATTGCCTTCACAGCTCAGTTTAATGGGACCAGGTATGGTGACAGATGCCTTATTTGATGATTTTGATGGGGACGGAGATCTGGACATTGTCATGGTTGGTGAATGGATGCCTGTTTGCTTTTTTAGAAATGATAATGGAATTTTTAGTGATGTAACAAATGAATATAATCCTGAACGTGAAATAGGTTGGTGGTATTCAATTTCCAAAGGTGATTTTAATGGAGATGGTAAAAATGATTATGTGGTCGGAAATGTAGGTGCAAATAATAAGTTTCATCCTACGAAAGAGCATCCGCTTGAAATTTATTGTCATGATTTTGATGGAACAGGCACGTACGATATCGTTTTGGCAAAATATCAGGATAATATTTGCTATCCCGTTAGAGGTAGACAATGTTCTTCTGAGCAAATGCCATTTATTCAGGAAAAATTCCCAACCTATGCAGATTACGCAAGTGCAGATGTCTTTGCCATATATGGTCAGGAAACACTTAATAAAGCGCTTCATTATTCGGCCACTAATTTCTACTCAACGGTTTTCTTAAGTTCAAATAAAGGATATGAAACTAAAGAACTTCCTGTATACGCTCAGCTAGGACCAATCAATAAATCGCTGTGCTTAGATGTGAACAAGGATGGTAACCTCGATATCGTCGCTGCAGGAAATAATTATGCAGCCGAAGTGGAAACAATTCGTTATGATGGTGGTCGAGGAGTTGTCTTATTAGGAGATGGTAAAGGTAATTTCACTCAATTGAGTCCGCAAGAATCAGGATTTTTTGAAATGGCAGATTGTAAGGATATGACTCAAGTTTCTGTCGGTGGGCGCACAGTTATAATATCTGTTTCCAATCGCGAGAAAGCAAAGTCGTTTATCCTTAATTAATTTTTCTATAAAATTTCAAAAAAGAAAAATTTTTAAAAAAAATTGTTTGATTAATCACTAATGTTTTACTACATTAGCGAAATTAAATCTTAAATTAATAATTTAAAAACTAGTTATGAAGAAAATTGACTTAATACTGAGGCTACTGTTCGCGGTAGTTTTCGTTAATGTCTCCTTCGGTCAAGGTGTCTACCCTGGTGGTGCGACATGTGAGACTGCAGTACCTATTGGTATAGGAGATGGCTGGGCTACCCCTCCAGGTTCGTGTGGACCTACGGAATGGTACTCATTTGTAGCACCATGTAATGGTACATTGATCGTTCAAAACGGGGGACCAAACGAAGTTGATAAGCGTATTAGCACTGGTGTTTGTGGTTCATTGGTATTGGAATCAACAGCTGCATGGAATATCGCTTCTGCTCCTGCTGTTTCACTTACTGAAGGTGAAGTTGCATATATCGAAATTTTAGACTCTTGGGATTGTGTTGGACAATTTAACGTTCGATTCTCTAACCCAGCTTGTCCTCAACCAACAAGTTTAGTTTCGTTTGCAAGTTCATTCAGCACTGCGGATATCGCATGGTTTGCTGGTGGAGCTGAGACATCATGGACGATTATTTATGGACCGTCTGGATTTGATCCTGAAACTGAAGGAACTTCTTTCGTTTGGGGTGGTGGAACATTTGCTACGATTACAGGATTAGAAGAATTAACATGCTATGATTGGTATGTTCAAGCTAATTGTGGTGGTGGTGAAGTTTCTTGTTTCGCTTCAGGACCAAATACATTCTGTACGCCGGCAATTTGTGCAGTTCCTGTGAACTTGGATGAAGATCCTCTCACAAATACAGAAGCTACATTGACATTAGATCCAGATGGTACGCCAATTGGATTCGATTACGAATGGGGTGGTGAAGGTTTTGTTCTTGGTGATGGTACTTTAGAGGCTGATGTTTCAGACGATTATCTTGATTTAACTGGATTAACACCAGATTCTTGCTACGATTGGTATGCGAGAGCTGTATGTTTAGTTGATCTAGGTGCTGGTCCAGAAATTGTTTACTCTTTATGGGTAGGACCAAATGAATTCTGTACGGATGCAAATTGTATCACTCCAACAGGAGGTACAATGATTGCTACTGCTGGTTTATCGGCTACTTTAGGTTGGACATCAAGTAATACGCCATCTGAAGAAGAATGGAATATTCAATATGGTGCTCCAGGATTTGCTTTAGGTACTGGTGTAACAATCACTAATATTCCAACTAATCCATATACTGTAACAGGTTTAGAGCCAGGAACAGATTATTGTTTCTATGTTCAAGCTGTTTGTGGTGAAGGACCAGATTCTTTATCTTCATGGGCTGGACCTTTCTGCTTTACTACTTCTATCTTCTGTGAAGAGCCTTCAGGACTTTATGCTGTTGGAACTTCAGGAACTGAGGCTACTTTAGATTGGGAATTAGGTGATGCTGAGTCTGCTTGGACTGTAAGTTGGGGACCATCTTTAGATGATCCAATGGACGGTTCTTTCGAATCTGCTGCTGTTTTCCCTTCATTAGGTTTAACTGGTTTAACGCCTGGTGAAGAATATTGCTACTATGTAAGAGCTGATTGTGGTGACACTGATCCAGATTCTTCTTCTACATGGGCTGGACCATTCTGCTGGAATCAACCTGCATTATGTGCTACTCCATTTAACTTAGAAGCTATTGGTGTATCTAACACTTCTGCTTTCATGAATTTTGCTGCTCCAGGTGGTGAGACTTATGATCTACAATGGGGTCTACCTTGTTTCGAAGTTGAATCAGGTGATGAAGTTGGAATGGTTGCAGGAACTGAAGATAAGCCTTATTATATTACAGGTTTAGAAGAGTCTACTCCTTACTGGGCTTATGTAAGATCTACATGTGGTGTTGATTCTGTATCTGCTTGGGCTGGTCCTTATTTATTTGGAACACAAGTTGCGAATGATGATCCTTGTGATGCTGAGACTTTAGTTTTAGATGGTCCAAGTATCTTAAGACATAACTTTGATGCAACGATCCTTCCAGGTGAAGCTGCAATTGCTCCTGGCTCTGCTGGATGTACTGATTCTGACGGATGGTGTTCAGGTGAAGGAATTGAGAAATCAGTTTGGTTCAAGTTTGTTGCGCCTGCTTCTGGTCAAGTTAAAGTTTCTACTTTTGACGAGAGTGAGTGTATCACAAATGGTTACACTGAGATCGCAATTTACTCTACAGGTTCTTGTGCTATCATCTCTAACTTCGTTGCTGAGTTTGCAAACACATTAGACGAAGGTGCTTTAGGTGCTCCTTATGGATCAACAGTTACGGCTTGTGGTTTAACACCTGGTCAAACATATTATGTATTGGTTAATCCTTTATCATATATCCAACCTGAAGTTCACTTCGGAATTCAATTAAGTTCTGTAGAAGAAGTAACAGCTGGTTTAGGTTTAAGCCCTACTATCTGTGCTGGTTCTGATTATGATTTATTTGATGCAATCGCTGGATACTCTACTGAAGGTGGTACTTGGTACAACCCAACTGTAGCACCAGGAAACGAATTACCAAATTTGGTTGTTTTCCCTGATTCTCCAGGTACATTCGATCTTTACTATGTTGTAAGTAACGGATGTGATGCTGATACAGTAATGACTGCAATTACTACTACTGAAGGTGTTGACGCTGGAGGTGATGGTTTCTATGTTGCTTGTAATACTTACGATATCATCTTATCTGATCACCTAGTAGGTCCTCATGATGGTGGTGGAATTTGGATGTATGACGGAGTTGCTCCGGATGTAGCTTTAGCTGGTGGATTATTTACACCGCTTGATATGGATCCAGGAGTTTACAAATTCCTTTATACTGTAGCAAATGAATTTTGCCCAACTGATTCTGCTTATGTAACAGTTACTTTAACTGATTGTATGGGTGTAGACGAAGAAGCTGCTAATGCACTTATCGTATACCCTAACCCAGTTGTTGATGTATTAACTGTACAAAATGTAGCAATCGAAGGTAACGCTGTAATCGAAGTGTTAGATATCGAAGGAAGAGTAATTATCTCTAACAATGTATCTAATGTATTTGGTAACTTCACTATTGACATGTCAACTGTTGAAAGTGGTGTTTACTTTGTAAAAGTTACTTCTGATGATTCAGTACAAAAAGTACGAGTTGTTAAACAGTAATAATATAGATTTATAATAAGAAGGGGGAGCTCATTGAGCTCCCCCTTTTTTTATGCCGTAGTTTTTTTCAATGACTCTTCGTTAGATTTCTTTATTTGATTTATTATTATCCCTAAACTTATGTGTAAATTAGTATCGTATAAGTAACGAATCATTCTTGTACTCGAATTATTAAAATAGTATAACATGGCAATAGCAGCACCCTTTAATTTACAAAATTGGATCAACGAGAATAAGGATTTATTACAACCGCCGGTGTCAAACAAGAATCTTTATGTAGAATCGGGTGACTATATCGTGATGATTGTTGGTGGACCCAATGCTCGAAAGGATTATCACTATAATGAAACTGAAGAATTGTTTTACCAATTGGAAGGCGATATTGTGGTAACTATTCAAGAAGACGGAAAAGCACGTAAAGTGGATATTAAGGCCGGTGAAATGTTTCTTTTACCAGCAAATGTTCCGCACAACCCTGCTCGCCCGGCAAATTCTGTTGGATTAGTAATTGAGCGCAAACGCAAGGGAACAGAGCTTAAAGATGGTTTAATGTGGTTTTGTGATGACTGTAATCATAAATTACATGACACATATTTTGAATTGCAAAATGTTGAGAAAGATTTCCAACCTCGGTTTAGAAATTTCTATAATTCTGAAGAATTAAGAACATGTAAAAATTGTGGCCACGTTATGGAAATTGATCCGCGTTTTGTCGACTAGGGCAATTCGAAATTTATCAAATAGGAGCTTACATAACCAGGTGCGATAAGAACTTGACCAATTGTGTCGTAAATTTGATTTGGATTCGTTGAATCTAAAAATCCTTCTAGTTTATCTCCTTCGTATTCTATGCGTTCGTTGTTTTGACAATGAATTGTGCCATCTGTTAAAATTGTGTAGGAGAGTTCCATATAAGCTGTTGTTCGCCGCCAAATAGCTGTATCGTTGCTTTAGTCAACGTAAATACTCGTATTTATTCCCGTTTGTCCAATAGCGTATATATCCACCAATTGGTGAAGTGCATTATATTGTAGTAAATAGTGGTTAAAGTAACCACCATTAGTTGCAGCTGTTTGATCCCATGTATGAACAAGAAAGTAGTTGTGTAATTGCCAAACGAAGGAGTGACCAGCAAACAAAATGCGCCATGAATCGTTTTCAGCTAGTTCTAGATTAAATTCTCGAACCCATTTTACGAGCTCCGAGGAATCTTGGTCGGAATCCAAAATCCATTTATCAATCAGTGTTATCGGTATCCATTTTAAATCCGGATGCTCTTTCTGAGAATCAAATGAATAAGGTAATTCTGACTGAATAAAAAGTTCTGAAAAGAAAACAAAAGAAGTAATATCAGCAAGTACCGTATTAGCATTCCTCGACATAGCGGAAGAGGGTAGTTCGTTCTTACAACCCAAATAAAATAACGAAAATAGACAAAGAATTAGAGGTCGAAGTAGGTTCAAAAAAAGGCGTTTTGAAATTGACTTTATTTCAAGACCACTACATGCCCTCTGAGCTCGTAAGCTATGCCTTTAAGGTCAGTATAAACAATTTGCCACACATAGACATCATCCACTACCAAAGAGCCTCTATAACTGCCATCCCAATAATCTTCTAAATTTTCCATAGTATAGACTACTTCGCCCCAACGGTTAAAGATCTGCATTTCAAACTCGTCGATATTGTGTGCGATAGCTTGGAAATAATTATTAAAGTCATCTCCATCAGGCGTAAAGGCATTGGGTACGAAAATGAGTGGCTCAAAGATAATTGGAACTTCTGCCCAATTTTTACATCCATTTTCGTCTGTCACTGTGGCGGTGTAAACCGTCTCTAATTGAGGGTAAACCATAGTTGATGGGCAAGTTGTACACGTTATATTATAAGGAGGTGTCCATTCAATACTTCCATCTGCTTCAGCCCAAATATTGATTGTATCTCCTACTATTGGATAGGCACCAGCTGATACTTCGATAGAAGGTAAATCAAAGAGGTAAACATTCACATACTCAATTGTTGAACAACCATACTCATCCGTAATTGTTACGGAATAGGTCATATCATGGAGTGGAGTCGAAATTGTAGAAGAACCCGTTCTATTTGATAAATATGATCCTGGATTCCATTGGTAAGTTTCACCCCCAGAAGCCCATAAAAATGCAGATTCACGAGGGCAAATAGTCGTGTCCGGAGACACTTGACCATCAACGACGATTACATTAACCGTTACTGTGTCGTAGCTCGATCCACATGCATTTGTGAAAATTAGAGAATAGTCAGTGGTGAAATCAGGATAGACAAAAGGATTGTAAACAGTAGGATCCGATATGTTATAATCAGGTGTCCATAAATAATCGGTTGCGCCTCCCGCAGTGATTCTGATACTATCTCCTTTACAGATGGAAACTTCATCTATCAATGATGGGTTTGGAATATCAAGGTCAACATGAACACGCACAGTATCTTCTATTAAACATCCTTCCTCTGTAGTAATTGTTACGTAGTAGTAAGTGGTAATACTTGGCGAAGCAATTGGATTGGCGCTCGTTGGGTCATCTAGATCTTCCGGAGGAGACCAATCAAAAATATCTCCACCAGAAGCAGATAATTGTGCTTCTCCGCCAACACAAATGGCTGTGTCTAGTCCTGCAGAGGCGTCAACCCCATACACATAAACAGTAACTTCTAATTCTGTAAATCCACAAACACTTTCGATCGTGACAGTGAACGTAGTTTCTTCATCAATGGTCGCAATTGGGTCAGCGCTTGTAGGGTCGGTCAATACATCAGGTGGGCCCCACGTATAGCTATCGCCGCCTATCGCGTAAAGTTGAACCGAAGTGCCAGGGCAGATGGTATCACTTAAGGTTCCCGCTTCTCCTTCAAAGAGTGCAATCGTTACTTCAATGAATGCTGTGTC
>JALQVX010000237.1 GCA_023263555.1 Crocinitomix sp. | reverse complement strand
CCATTTTAAATCCCTTTTTAGACGCTGTTGAAGCAATATTCACCAAATCACCCGATTTCTGAGCTTTAAATATTCGCGCTGCTTGACTTCCCATACGCGCGGCTCCAAATACATTTACCTGAAAAATTCGTTGCATCTCATCCACGTCAAGTTGATCTACTTCTGCCCAATAGTCACCTATTCCAGCATTATTAATTAAACCATCTAATCCGCCCCACGTTTCTTTAACATACGCAAAAAGAGCTTCGACTTCAGATGAATTACATACATCAGTATGAAAAGGTTCCGCTTGAATTTCAGCCGCAACAATTCTCAATTTATGCGCATCTCTGCCAGTAATCAAAACTTTTGCACCTTCAGCTATTAGCGATTTAGCCATAGCTTTTCCAAGTCCAGAACTTCCGCCAGTCACTATGTATTTTTTCCCTTTTAATTCCATACTACTCTATATTGATGATTAAAAATAGCTAATCCGTTCTACAAATGTTGAGATAGCAAATTTACACTTCTCTTTCAAAGATGACAAAACAGTTCATATTAAATCCATTCTTTTTTTTGCCACCTCCTTGTCATAAATGCCAAGGTCGGGCTTTCCTCTCTTAGTCCTCGCCCATATAAATGGGCTGTGGGCTAGCCGCTGCAATCCCTGGTGGATAAATCTTTTACAATTTAGTTCAGGTTCTACACCGATTATATCCATCACTTCTCCTAACTTTAAAGACTTACGTAACTAAAATGGAAATCTTCATTGCACTTCTCATCTTATCTGGTGTCGTTTTCTTGGCACTAAAACTTCGAAAAAAAAAGATGAAAGTCACCCCAGCGAATTGGGATGTACTTTTAGTCGAAAACGTGCTATTTTACGAGCGACTCACATCCAACGAAAAATTAATCTTTCAAGAAGAAATGCGCGCATTTTTAGAGGATATTTATATAGATGCAGTCGGCTTTGAATTAGAAGAACTTGATCGCGTTTTGGTTGCTGCCAGTGCAATCATTCCAGTTTTTCATTTCAGAAATTGGCGTTATACCAATATTACAGGAGTCATCATTTACCCTGACAATTTTAATGAACGGCTAGGATTTGCTGCAGATGAAGAAAATAAAATGATTGCGGGAATGGTTGGAACAGGAAAATATGAAAACCAAATGATTCTTTCCCGCAAAGCATTGCATCACGGCTTCACAAATAAAACAGATAAGCACAATACCGCCATTCACGAATTTGTGCATTTGCTCGACAAAGCGGATGGCGAAATAGATGGGCTTCCCGAATTATTTTTAGGACAAGAGAATATTTTACCCTGGTTAAACCTCATGCACAAAACCATGGAGACTATTAATAATGATCAATCCGACATTCGCAACTATGGCGGCACCTCACAAGTCGAATTTTTCGCCGTTGCCTCCGAATATTTTTTTGAACGTCCAAAATTATTGAAACGCAAACATCCCGAATTATTTGCCATGCTAGAAAAGTGTTTTACACCTCAAAAAAAAGTATAGGTCAATGTTGAAGAAAACCGATCCTATTAGTGGAAAAACTATTAATTTGGTAATTGAGAATAAAGAAACTTGGAATAAACTAAAACAATTTTATGTCTAAAAAAGAGTCGAAGGCCTCACCACTTTCTCAAAAAATAGTAGAGGGAGTGCGTTTATCTGTTCGAAACATGATTGCTTACAAAACCATAAACGGCGGTGATGTGGTCATTTATCGGGATGGCAAAGTAATTACTCGTCCAGCGTCAGAAATCACCTTCGACGAAAACCATTAGCCTTTATCCAAAATTCCCCAATTTTACACCCGAATTAAACGCTACAAATTTAAACCTAAATTGTGCCTCATTCAAGCTGATTATGCCGTGTTTAATTAGTAATTTCCGAACCCCCTTCAACCCACCAAAATCGGCCAAATAGAACAGAAAAAGGGTGTTTAGCACAATCCGTTTTGAAGATCGATCAATGGCGATATTTTCATGCAAATAATCCGCCGTTGCCAAATCGAGTTGGGTATCTAAATTATCTTGCGATAAAATGGTAATTACCGGACAAGAAATAGCGCCACAGTTCAGTAAAAAATGAATCCTAAAATCGGGCTGCCGAACACGCAATTGGCGTAATTTAGTGTTAAGCGAAAAGCCTTTCAAATATCCCAATCCATATTTCCATTTTGCCCCGCGCAAAATAAAATGTTCGAGCTGATCAAAACTCAAATTCAAGTTAAAAATAGCAATCCCTTTTCTGCGAAACAGCGAAGAAGTAAATGGATCTTTTTGTCCACTTTTTTGCGCAATAAGCTGAAAATAAGCATTGTAAATATTCGTCCAAAAAACAATTTTATCCTCATCCGAAACGAATTCCGAAACAGCTTTTTCGAAAGGGTATGATTTCAATGCTGCACGTAAGAATACAACCTCATCTTCGCGATTTTCTTTAACAGCTTGAATTAAATTTTCAGCAAGTTTTAGCACCATATTTATTTGTCGCTCAGCCGCAGTGTGACTTACAATTTCTTAGCTAAAACGAATAACCAACCTTTAAACCAGCACTCGTATAGAGCGAAAACTGATCTGCTGGACCTATATTCTCATAATTAAAACATGAACCTGAGACGCCATTAGCAGGGTAAGGTTCACACTCTCCGCCTAATCTATCGTGATAAATTGTCGGGCTCACGAACCCACAAGAAAGATAGCCTTGAATAAAAAAATCTTTCAGATAAAATCGATTACTCAAGTGTATTCCAATTGAACCATAAACCCGTTTCAAATCTAAAGGATCAAAAGCTTCGAACGATTCACTTTCTTTATGAGAAGATGAGTATCCGTAAAGGTTGTTATTACTCACATGATCATAAGTATACTTTGTATTGTAGGCAGTGCCACGTTCGCGAATTTTAACTTGTCCATTAACAAAAACGCCAAAAAACACCGCAAATTTTGGCACACTTAGGAGGGACCAATTAACAGAAAAAAGACCGCCCAAATAATCGTAATTCACTTCCGAAGAGTAACGATAAGTTTCTGTAGTTGACATGTATTCACCGGGTGAACCATGCGAATAATCAACCGTTGTGTATCGCGCGGCATAATCCAGCGGCTTGCTCGTCAATCCAAGACCATAAATAAATTCATGATTATCTTTCAGCGAATGGAAATTTAAACTCAACTGATTTTGAGAAAATTCCTTTCCTTCCAAACTCCTGCGAAAACCAAGGGAAACTGAATTTTGACTGTAAACGTTTAGCATTAAGCTAAAAAAAAGTAGGGCTAAAAATATCTTTTTCATACACAAAATAACGTTCATGTAAAACCAAACGTTGGGTAACCATTTTCAATCAAATGAAAAGCTCTAATCGCTCAAGCAATTTCAGTTGAATTCCGAAACCACATTCAAAACAACGAATAAACCACTGAAAATGAAGCTTAAAAAGCAAATTTTCAGGATCACATGATGATCAAAAACAGAAAAAAATCTCAAAAACTTCTCCTTTAAAATTGTCAAAAAATCACTATCTTCGCAGCACTTAAACGCACAAAGGCATGGCAGAATCAAAGGAAGTTTTGGAAACAATCGATCAAAAATATAAAGAAGAAGTATTAGCAGATTTTCGTCTTGCACGAATTTCGCGTGAAACTTCATTGATGGGAAGAAGAGAAGTATTGGGTGGTAAAGCCAAATTCGGCATTTTCGGAGACGGAAAAGAATTGGCACAAATCGCCATGGCGAAACAATTTAAAAACGGGGATTTTAGATCAGGTTATTACCGAGATCAAACCTTTATGATGGCCATAGGCGCATTGACTGTTCAAGAATATTTTGCCGCCTTATATGCCCATACAGATATCGATAAAGAACCGGCTTCTGGCGGACGTCAAATGGGTGGTCACTTTTCAACGCGTAGCTTGAATGCAGATGGATCGTGGAAAAATTTAATGGAGCAAAAAAATAGCTCTGCCGATATCTCTCCAACTGCAGGACAAATGCCTCGTTTGGTGGGTTTAGCGCTTGCATCTAAAGTGTATCGAAATGATACAGCCTTACATTCAATGACCAATTTTACGAATAAAGGAAATGAAGTTGCTTTCGGAACAATAGGAGATGCGAGTACATCCGAAGGTCCGTTTTGGGAAGCCATTAATGCCGCAGGTGTTTTACAAATTCCATTCGCTATGTCGGTTTGGGATGATGGATACGGAATCTCTGTTCCGCGTAAATATCAAACAACAAAAGGAAGTATTTCTGAAGCTTTATCGGGAATGCAGCGTACAAAAAACGCGCCTGGATTTGAGATTTTTAAAACAAAAGGGTGGAATTATATCGACCTGTGTGAAACATACGAGAAAGCAATAAAATTGTGTCGTGAAGAGCACGTTCCTGTTCTAATACACGTTGAAGAAGTCAATCAACCGCAAGGTCACTCAACATCAGGTTCACACGAGCGTTATAAATCGGAAGATCGTTTGCAATGGGAATCGGATATGGACTGTATCGAAAAGTTCAAATCCTTTATTCTTGAAGCATCTATTGCAACAGAAGAGGAACTAAAAGCTATTGAAGAAGAAGCTAAAAAGCACGTACGCGAAGAGAAGGGAAAAGCATGGGCAGAATTTAATGACCTCATTAAAGGCGATTTAAATCATGTTCTTGGTTTATTAAACCAATTAGCACAAGAAAGTTCAAACAGTGTATTCATACAAAAAATTGCAGACGATTTAAAATCAACAATGGGACCGATCAAGCGTGATGTTTATTCGGCCGCCAGAAAGGCTTTACGGTTTACACGTGGCGAACAATCTGCTTCAAAAACGGCTATTATTTCTTGGTTGGATGCTGGCGTAGTGGATAATTTTGATCAGTATTCATCTCATTTATATTCACAATCAAGCGAGTCGGCTTTATTGGTAAAAACAGTTGACCCTGAATACGCTACCGACGAAAAAGTAGATGGACGTCTCGTCTTACGTGATAATTTTGACGCATTATTTGCGAAGCATCCTGAGATTTTAACATTTGGTGAAGATGTTGGGAAAATTGGTGGTGTCAATCAGAGTATGGAGGGCATGCAAGAAAAATTTGGAACAACACGCGTAACAGATACAGGCATTCGTGAATGTACTATTTTAGGTCAAGGAATTGGAATGGCCATGCGTGGTTTGCGTCCAATTGCCGAGATTCAATATTTGGATTATTTGCTCTACGCGATTCAAATCATGTCAGATGATTTAGCAACGGTACAGTACAGAACAAAAGGAGGACAAAAAGCACCACTTATTATTCGCACAAGAGGCCACCGTTTAGAAGGAATTTGGCATTCAGGTTCTCCAATGGGAATGATCCTAAACGCCATTCGAGGAATCTATGTTTGTGTTCCAAGAAATATGACGAAAGCAGCAGGTTTTTATAACCTCTTGATTCAATCGGATGAACCGGCATTGGTTATTGAGCCGTTGAATGGGTATAGAACGAAAGAAGCTAAACCATCTAACTTCACCGAATTTACAACAGAAATTGGAAAGGTTGAAGTAGTGACAGATGGAACAGATCTTACGCTGGTTTCATATGGCTCCACCTTTAATATTTGCCAAGACGTTGTAAAACAATTAGCAGAGGTTGAAATTTCAGTTGAACTCATTGATGCGCAATGTTTGATTCCATTTGATCGCAATCACGAGGTAACTGAATCATTAAAAAAGACGAACCGTTTAGTCATTGTGGACGAAGATGTTGAAAGTGGTGCGACAGCTTATTTGTTAGATCAAATTTTGGTAAAACAAAAAGGTTATTATCATTTAGATTCTGAACCTGTAACCATTTCTGCAAAAGATCACCGTCCTGCTTATGGAACAGATGGCGATTATTTCAGTAAACCAAATGCCGAAACGATTTTTGATGGCGTTTATGCGTTAATGCACGAAGCTAATCCGGCGAAATATCCGAGTATTTATTAGTATTTTTTGTTGATGATTTGATTGTTTGATGGTCTGATGATTTGATGGCTTGATGATTTGATTGTTTGATGATCCGATTGTTTGATGGTCTGATGATTTGATGGTTTGATGGTTTGATGATTTGATGATGCGATTATTTGGTTGCAAGTTAACCGTCAGATCGATTGTCCGAGTGCAGCGAGGATGTATCGCTTTGCTAAGCGGTATCTTCGCGAAAGCTATGAGAGCTGATGGTTTGATGGTTTGAATGATTGGGTTCGACTACTCACCCCACCAAAAAAATCTCGTCACAATTTCTGATGGCTAGTCACTCAGCAAATGACGTTAGATCGCTCCGCTCAAAGTCATTAGACGAAAGACTTCGAGTTGAATTGATTTAGACAGTAAATTACTTAGCGTCCTTTGCGCCTCCGCGGTAAAAAATTAGAACGCTGATGCCGTGCATACGCTGATTTAACTGATTTTCACTGAATTCTCTAATCGCATTTGACTCTGAAAATCAACACAGATAACACAGATTATCACAGATTTAGTTTTGCGGGATATGGTTTTTGGCTTATTCAATATTTTCTACTCGGTACTTTCTACTTTTGCCTTTTGCCTAAAAAACCAATGACCAATTTCTAATCACTATTGACTCGAAAAGACACCACAGATTTTCTCAGATATAGTTTTGCGGGATTTGGTTTTTGGCTTATTAAATACTTTACACTCCATACATTTTACTCAGTACTTTATACTTCTGCCTTTTGCCTTTTGCTTAAAAAATCCGTACCTTTGTGCCGGAATTTGAATGACCTGCACATTCATTATACAAAGAATATTATGAAATTAGCAACACTAAATACAAATACACGAGATGGTCAATTATTGATCGTTTCAAAAGATTTATCGACTGCAACATTGGCACAAAGTGCGAGCACTATGCAAGGTGCGTTAGACAATTGGGAAGTCGTTTCTCCAAAATTACAAGCAGAATATGATGCTTTGAACGCGGGTGAAACAAAAGACAGTTTTGCATTTGATGAAATAGGCTGCACCTCTCCCCTTCCACGTGCACCACAATGGTTGGATGGATCAGCGTATGTAAACCATGTTGAATTGGTACGAAAAGCGAGAAATGCTGAAATGCCACCTAGTTTCTGGGTAGATCCATTGATGTATCAAGGGGGGTCGGATACGTTTTTAGATCCACACGAGCCTATCCAATTTGAAACAACTGATTGGGGAATTGACATGGAAGCTGAAACGGCAATTATTTTAGATGACGTTCCCATGGGAACGAAAGCGGATAAAGCATTGAATTATGTGCGCCTAATTATGTTGGTGAATGATGTTTCATTGAGAGGATTAATTCCGCAAGAATTGGGTAAAGGATTTGGATTTGTCCAATCAAAACCATCTAGCGCATTTTCACCAGTTGCTGTAACGCCAGATGAATTAGGTGAGAATTGGAAAGATGGAAAAGTCTGTTTACCTATTTGGGTCGATTTAAATGATAAACCACTCGGTCGCGCGAATGCTGGAATTGACATGACATTTAGTTTTGCTCAATTAATTGAACATGCTGCTAAAACACGTGATTTAGGAACAGGAACAATCATTGGATCTGGAACAATTTCAAACAAAGGTTTAGATGGCGGACCAGGAAAACCGATAAGTGACGGCGGATTAGGTTATTCATGTTTAGCAGAGGAGCGCATGGTAGAAACAATTTTAACCGGAAGCCCAAAAACACCATTTATGCAATTTGGTGATAATGTAAAAATTTACATGAAAGACGAAAACGGTAATTCTATTTTTGGAATGATTGATCAGGATGTCATTCAATATGAACCAGCGAATTAAGGTTGACTTTAAGCAATAAAAAAATCCCGATCGTCAATTAGACGGTCGGGATTTTTTTCTACCCAAAATATCGAAAAAATTCAAATACGAATAGAAGTACTTGTCAGTTTTATATCTCTCATAAGTTGATCAGTAAAACCATAACTTCCTTTATGAGAAATCACTTTAAAATGACGATTTTTAAGCTCAGCCAAAGTCTTGATAAACTTCCATTTGGTTTTCAATAAATCCGTATCTTCAGCCTTATAACCCACCTCAATATATTGTATTCGCCCATTTGACTCTACCACAATATCCGGTGTAATTTCAGTTCCATTACTGCGCATTAAAAAAGATTTAGGCGTTTCAAACCCTTCAATATCTGCTTTAATACTTTCATAACCCTTGTTTTGCAAGTAATTAACGGTTTTTTCAATTAGTTGTTGATGTTCTTCTCTATGCTCTGTTCTCATGTTCCACAAGATACGAAAAAATGGTTAAAATAGCAAATAATCAAGTAGTTAACATAAACAGAATCCGACTTATTCCTATATTTGACCCATGTCATCAAACAACAAAGTCCCGTATATCCTAAAGACACTCAAGCGTTTGTTTATCGGTTTTATGCTTGCCTACACGGTCACTTGTTTTCTTCTTTATCTGTTTCAAGAAAAACTTATTTTCTTTCCTGAAAAACTTGGAGCGACTTATCAATTTGAATTCGAGCAACCCTTTGATGAATATCAACTTCCTCTGAATGATGGTGTACATCTCAATGTACTTCATTTCAAAGCAGATTCAAGTCGTGGAGCGGTTCTTCACTTTCACGGCAATGCAGGATCGAATCGAACATGGGGTGAGCGCGCCAGCTTATTTACGACATTAGGTTATGATTTTTTTGTGTATGATTATCGCGGATTTGGTAAAAGTGAAGGTAAAATAAGAGCAGAAGCACAATTGATCGCTGATGCCGAAATCGTTTACCAATTTGTTGAATCAAAAATAGCTACGCATCAAATTTCATTAGAAGGTTTTTCAATTGGGTCGGGAATTGCTGTTCAAATTGCTGCCAAGCATCCAATCCACCAACTCATTCTTCTTGCTCCTTATCAAAGCTTAACCACTCTAATGGATCATAGATTTCCATTTTTACCTTCTTTCATCTTGCGCTACCCTTTAGCTTCTGAAAATTATTTTGATCAGATTAGCGCTCCAATTACCATCTTTCACGGAACAGCAGATGAAACAATCCCGTTTGAAAACTCGAACGAATTAGCGAAACAATTTAAAGCAGGTGATCGATTGATTTTAGTGGAAGAAATGACACATAATGATCTTCCCTATTCGACCAGTTATCTGGATTATTTACAGTCCTTTTAGCTGAACTTAACGACCTCTCTTCTCGTATAAACGCTTCAATTCAAGTGGATCAATTGGCTGATAGCCATGTTTTTTCAAAAAATCGACTCCTTCATTTAATCGGCTTTGGATCGCATCAATTTCACATGGTTTTAACCCACATTCAACCTTAGTAAGTAAATTTCCGAGAATACTCATTTCAAATTTTGATTTGACAATCTTCTTCAAAAAAGCATTGTAATGGGCATCATCTATCTGCTGTGGATGGAAAAAAAAGAGTAGACTGACTCCAATTGTAAGGCGTCTATCGTGAATTACAAAAACTGAATAGCCGTCAACTATACCTTCTAAATATACGTGATCCTTCATTTCAAAGCCCATGTCAATCAAATCAGTATAGGGATGATTTGCATACGCTTTCTTTCTGATTTGCGGCGTCCACTTATGATCAAAACGATCGCGAATCAAACCGACAATAAACGGAAGAATCAGACCGATAAAAATCAAGAAAAGTCCAAGCGTCAAGTCAATTGATCCCGCATTTTGATACCATCCAAAAATAGCGATAGAACCTAGCCCGACAAAAGGAAGAAAGTAATACTGTTTAAATTTTTTCATGGATTTGCCTTTTCCGAAATTCAACATCAATAAATTCCTGTCGAAGGTAAGCATTCTGAAAAAATGAACAGCTCTGATTCCTAATTAATCATTAGGAAAGGAGGTTTCCAACTTCATCTTCATTTTCGGGATAGTTTTCAGCGGTAAAATGATTTACCAAACGATTAAAAAGTTGAAAACTGACGAACAATAACACTGGAATTGCTCCAAACGACAAAACAAACAACAACACATTTTCCATTTCACAAAATTTTAAGCGTCCCAAAGGAGCATTTGATTAAAAATACGGGATTTAGGTTTGTTCAATCTACTATTCATATCTAAACACGAATACTTACCTAAAATGGTTGGTGGATATAGTTGATTTTATCAATAAATTGTAAATTGCAGCTAAGATGAAAAAATTTCTTTGCCTTCTCACACTTATAATGGGACTTCAATTACAAGCAATTGCAGTAGAAATTGAATTTTCACGCGCTGCAATTGATCATGATGATTTAATTCAATACAATTTTACAAGTGCTGAATTTGAGAAATTTGAACGTGTATTTGAAGATTCAATCCTCACTTTTTGTCAACAATTCTCTAACGGTCAAGAAATAAGAATAGTTCAAACCTTTGATCCACACTTAAATCCGTTCTACTCGTTTTCAGCCAAACCAATGCTATCGGATTCTGTAAGGCATGCATTGCAGAAAACATTAATGAAAATAGCCTCAATTAACAGCACATATATTACTTGCTCTTTCAGCTATTCAATCGTCATTAACGGTGGATATTTAAAAAGAGATGAAACATTTTTACCACAGCTTGAACCTCCACGTCAAACCCGTCAAAATGAATATGCTGTGGCAACATTCCAAAATAGTTATTCGCGCTTAATCGATTGGATTGAAACCGGAGCAATGCCAATACTTGTTGAAATGATGAGCGAGAAAGGTGTGCATGTTTCGGGAAGTACTTCTTCAATTGAACCCAGCAATGCTATGATTCAAAATGATGCAAAGCAACTGATTGCAATGCAAAATTTCGATTCTTTTTATCACAGTAATTTAAAAAACCTAACTGTTGCACCGCAGTTACTTGTTGCAATCAAAGCCATGCGTTTGGCTGCCCTTGGACGTTTTGATCATTCGCAATTGCTAACAGCCATGATCTATCAATTTGAATCTCGTAATTCATTGGTTCGTTATTTACTAGACGAGTTAGCTTGGCGTTTAGCCTACTATAATAGACATGAAGGAATCATATTGGCTGCGGTTGATTTTGAAACGAGCAATGAAAAAAAACAAGCCTTAATCGATTCTATTCTAGCAGTTAACCCAATGAGTTCAATGGCTTTATATGCGAGTATTGATCCTGAAATCAATCCTCTAACTAGCAATTACCAGTATATGGTCTTATGGGAACGTTACAGTAGCTCTAACCCTATGTATGTGCTGACAAGAAGAGCGAGCAATTCGAAAGAAGCCTATCAAAATTACCTTCGTTCGATTTCCTATGATTTGTTTATGGATCCTGAAATGATTGCTACGGCGCACGAAAAATATGCACAATTGGCTTTAGAAATTGAATCCTATGATTTTGCTGCTGATATCTATTGGATGCTAATGAATACGACAAAGCAAAAACAGGACAATGAATTTTCAATGTCTAATCCATCAATTACTGACGAGCAACGATCCGCAAACAAAGAAACCTATGAATTCAAATTTAATTATGCCTTATACGAACTCGTTGAGGTCACGGAGCTCGATAAAAAATCAACCAAAAAGTTTAAACGGTATCGCAAGGAACTGAATCGAACCATGAAAAAAAGTGACGTCTATAAAAACTTTAAACCATGAACTATTTACTCATTCTTTCTTTTTTTATAGGAGCGACAAGTTGGAGTCAAGACCTCACCATTTCGGCAATTACGGCGTTGGACACGGATATATATGAAACATCTGGACTTCTTTTTTTAGACGATCGGGTAATTACGCATAATGATTCAGGAGGGCAACCTTGGCTCTACGAAATTGACACGACTGATGGAAGTGTGAGTCGCACCGTTGTAGTGGCAAATGCTTCAAATGTTGATTGGGAAGAACTCGCCATGGATGATACTTATTTGTACATCTGTGATTTCGGAAATAATTCGGGCACACGTACCGATCTCGCTGTCTATAAAGTTTCAATTGAAGATTATCTCACCACTCCAAATGATACAGTTTACTGCGATACAATACGATTTTCATATGCCGATCAAGATGATTTTACACCTGCAACATATACCACAAATTTTGATGCGGAAGCCATGGTTTCTGTCGGAGACAGTCTGTATATCTTTACAAAGAATTGGGGAAATTATAAGACACATATCTATCCCCTATCAAAAGTGCCAGGCGATTATTCGATCAATCGAAGTGCTGAGTTAGTGGTAGAATGTTTAGTTACGGGTGCTGCTTATGATAGTGAGAAAAATGAATTACTTCTTACCGGTTACACCCTAGTTGAACCTGTACTTGTTTTCGTTCATGATTTTGAAACCTTCCATTTTTCTGAAGGAACACTCGTTCGTTACATTGCTCCGTTTG
>JALQVX010000232.1 GCA_023263555.1 Crocinitomix sp. | reverse complement strand
CTGAACAAAACAGATAATGACAAAATTCAAGCAAATACAAATCCGAACAACGCAACGGACTTACCTGGATCAGCGGCTAATGGTATTGTGGTTTTTAAAACTAGTTTTCCAACCCTACATATTTATGTCGACCGAAAATATTACGGAACAGCATCCCCTTCAGAACCAGTTTTGATATTTAATGTCCCTCCAGGACAGCATACCTTTGAAGTGTATACTTACGAAAACAAACGGATGCAACGTGAAACATTTACTGTTGGAGCCACTGAAGTTTTGGAACTCTACTACACTAAATCACCCACCTTTATTCGTAAAGGACCATCCGAGGAATTAGACGATTACAAATATGAAGCCTCAGTAAAAAGAATTCAAAACGGCGCACCAACGGCACAATTGCACCGTGAAATTGATTATAATCTGCCTGACGTAAAAGGTGGTGGATCAAAAAAATCTTCACAAACACGGAGCGCATTCTATTTTAGTGGAGAGGCATTTGGCTCACCTAAATATTTACCTTTCTATTTAGGCGGAACGACAGCACTTTCCTCTACATCAAAAATATTGCTTGATGTTCGTTTAAAATTGGCCGGAATAAAATATGTTGGCTTTTTAGAGGCTTTTCAGTTGGGAATGGGATATGGCTATGATATTAAAAACCTTTCCTTATATGGCTTATTGAACGGTGGTGGGAACATGCTCCTTTTCAATAACTCATTCGATAATCGCTTTGGATTAGAAGCACAAGTTCATGCTGGTGCACGCTATTACTTTCCACTCGCTAATAAATCAATGCTGGGCATATACGGAGAAGCAAATATCGGTCGTTACAATACACCGACCGGATTTTCAATTGGACTTGCCTTTTCGAGCATGTAGCACAAAAAAATGCATATGAAACCTTTACAACGATCAAAAAAATTACTTTTTATCCCGCTCTTCACTTTCTTTCTGTTGAGCTGTGATAAATACGGAATCTCTAAATTCACGATTACCGTTACCAATCCGACAACTGAAAATGTTACCATTGGCATTGACGACAAGGCTCATTATGTAGGCCCCAATGAAACAAAAAAAATGAATTTTAAAGCTTCAGGATATTCAGGTGAAGCTTTTGACTTAGAAGCTGTAGAAAACGAGACCGGCAGTTTAGACTATATAGATGTGGTGAACTTTGTGCCAGAAGATGGAAGATCCTATTCTTGCATCGTTGGAAGCTCAACCATTAATGAAGTAGCAGGATCGGGGGAAACAAGTGACTTGGTCGGAACTTGGATGCGAGCATCAGGCTGTGTCAATGCGGATGGAAACGCCAATTATTATCAATTTAGTGAGGATGGAACAGGCTACTTTTTTGCCTCAGACTGTGCGAGCGCTTGCGTCTCATACGGCATCTACTTTTATTTTGATTATACCAATACATCATCTACAATCAACTTAATGAATACAAGTGTTTCTGATTACTGCGGAATTTCTAATGATACACCGCCGGATCAATCCGTTACTTATCCAATTTATGGTGATTCATTGCTCATTGGTTCAAATATGTATGGCAGACAATAAAAAGTAGTTTTAACGCTTGTTAAGGTTCTGTTATAAATTTTCAGGGTGAAGTTTATTGATCTATTTTAGGAGGATCAATACTTTTATTTATGCGCCTCGCCTTCATTTCTCTTTTCTTATTTCTCGTTGGATTTGTATTTTCAAGCATCACCTTGAGAAAAAAAGCTACACTCGAGGTAAGTCAATCAGACACACTTTTTCAAACTTTAACCCCTTTCTATAATAGCGAGAAGCCTCTAATAAATTGGAACATTGAAAAC
>JALQVX010000182.1 GCA_023263555.1 Crocinitomix sp. | reverse complement strand
CTTTTTATTACAGAAAACCATTAAGAACTACCCCAACAAAAACATATAATGATGGCTCTGGAAACTCTAATAGAAATAAAATGATGAAACTGGATAGTTCTAATACAACAACATCAATATTGTCTCCTGATGAAAAAAGTTCAGATGGGTGTTTTACCTTTACTGTCCATGAAAGATCAGAAATATATACTAAACCATCAATACCCTCTTCAAGCTCTACAAAAATTCCAAAATTGGTAAAATTTCTAACAATTCCAGAATGTTTAGAGCCTACAGGATATTTTTTTGTAATATCAGTCCAAGGATCTGACGTAAGTTGTTTTATACCAAGTGACATTTTTCGTTCTTCTCTGTCTAAAGAAAGGATTACAGCCTCAACCTCATCTCCTACTTTAACAAAATCCTGAGCTGAACGTAAATGAGTTGACCAAGACATTTCTGAAACATGAACTAACCCTTCTACTCCATCAACAATCTCAATAAAAGCTCCGTAGTCAGCAAGTACAGAAACTTTACCTTTGATTTTATCACCTTCTTTTAGATCAGCATCTAATGATTCCCATGGATGTGCACTTAATTGCTTTACACCTAATTGAATTCGAGATTTATCATCATCAAAATCTAAAATAACAACATTAAGTTTTTGATCTAATTCTAAGATTTCACTTGGATGATTAATTCTATTCCATGATAAATCTGTGATATGAATTAAACCGTCAACACCACCTAAATCGATAAATACACCGTAAGATGTGATGTTCTTAACTGTTCCTTCCAATACTTGACCTTTTTCAAGACCTCCGATAATTTGTTTCTTTTGCTCTTCAAGTTCAGCCTCGATAAGCGCTTTATGAGAAACAACAACGTTTTTGAATTCGTGATTAATTTTAACCACTTTGAATTCCATATTTTTACCTACAAACTGATCGTAATCACGAATAGGCTTAACGTCAATTTGAGAACCTGGCAAGAAAGCCTCGATTCCAAATACGTCAACAATTAAACCACCTTTAGTTCTGCATTTAACAAAACCAGTAATGATTTCACCTGTGCGCAATACGTCATTCACTCGTTGCCAAGCTCTGTGTGTACGTGCTGTTCTGTGAGATAATACTAATTGACCATATTTGTCTTCTAATTGTTCAACAAATACTTCAACTGTATCGCCAACTGCTAAATCCGGATTGTATCTGAATTCGTTAATTGGAATAACACCTTCTGATTTGTAGTTCACATTTACTACAACTTCTTTTTGTGTTAACATGATTACTTTTCCGTCGATTACATCTTTCTCGATAATTGAGTTCAATGTAGCGTCGTAAAGTTCGTTTAATTCAGCGATTTGAGCTGGCGTGTGACCGTCATTCTCATAGGCATACCAATCAAACTCTTTTGGTGCTTCTACTGTTTCAACAGCAGTTGCTTCTTGCGTTTCAGTTGCTGTGTTCTCTACTTGAGCGTTCACTTCGTTTGAAACTTCTTCTTGATTTGTGTTTTCTTCAGCCATTGTGGCGTTTAAATTTGTATCTCAATCACCTGAAAATCGAGAGGTTATAAAAAATAGGCCGATCAGGTATCGGTCCGTTTAACCTAAAACGGGGTGCAAAGATACACCATTCTTACTTGTAATGCAAGTTTTTATAGGTGAGAATTTTAGGTTTTTTTAGATAATTTCATAAAAACAGCCTTTTCCCTCAAAAATAAGTGAATGATAAGGATTTGAATGAAAAAAATTATGCCGGTTTTGGTTGACTTCGACACACAGGGATTTAAATAAGACCGAGAGCATTCCAAATGCAATACAATTGTCCTAAAAAATTAAATAAATCAGAGACAGCGTGCAACGGTTTAGCCTTTGCTCGCATCCTAACAATAAAGCATTAATTGATAAGCAATGAAAAAAACATTCATCCTATTAGCACTCTTCACTTTATTTGCACTCTCTTATAGTTGTAAAAAAAATCCTGATAATTGGTCAACCATAAAATCGCTTCACAAAACCTACAAAAATGGGGAAATAAGCGAATGCACCTTAGATGGCGAAAAAGTGTATCATTGCGCACTCAATGCCTATGATGCGGGAAGTTCAATTTACAATGCCGAAGGAGATTTAATTGGATCATGCAACTATGCCTGGGGAACACCAGACAGCATTTGTAGTCAGTTAGAAAATTGTGTGGTGATTTACCGTATCAAAGACAATATTTGGGGACAGTCATCAATTGACAAATATGATTTAGGCGAAAATTAAGTCTTCTGGATCATTGCTTCAAGATTTATATTGATCGACCTGAACAATTCTTGAGAATAGCGGTTATATCCTATGCAACATAAGGGAACGACGAAAATTAATCATTAACTTTACAAAAAGCGATAAGAAGTTAAAAAACGGTGCGCTATGATCATTCTCAACTTAATTGGAGGCAGTATTGAACAGATCAAATTGGATTCGATTACGTCAG
>JALQVX010000072.1 GCA_023263555.1 Crocinitomix sp. | reverse complement strand
GCCTACATTTTCCATATCTCCTCATTTTTGTGTAACAATTAATTCTTTCTAAGTAAGACTAAAAAATTATGCCAAAGTTTAAAGGGCTGTAGGGCAAAAGATTAAAGACTCAAGATAAAAGTCAAAAGATAAAAGACTCATCACCACTCACCATTCATCAATGACCTTTTGCCTATTGCCCATTGCCTGAAAAACTATTGACTAATTTCTAATGACTCAAAAAGACAAAAGACTCATCACCACTCACTATTCATCAATGACCTTTTGCCCATTGCCCATTTCCTATTGCCTGAAAAACTATTGACTAATCTCTAATTTCTAATGACTCAAAAAAAATGTCACTAATTACTAATGACCATACCCAAGTTACTTTTTGCTAAAACGTTTGCGGACAAAACGGAAGGCGTAGATCGAAAAAACACAAGTCAGTACACCATACCAAAAGAAACGGTGTGTTAAGGCCACTTGCATATAATACAGAACGAGTTTCCAATTAAAAGGATCCACGCCCACTTCCGTTTGCCAATATTCGACAGAATAAGATTCAAGCGGTAAAAGTTCTTGCTGCGTTAAACTATGGGTTTCGAAAGCGACCTTTCCTTGATTGACATTAACTTTTAGCACGGCATCTCGGGGTAAAGCGCGAATTGCTGTTCCAATAATTTTGACTTTATTTTCTTGATCCTCAAAATAGAAGAATGAACTTGGCGCAGTACCGAGAGAACCTGAAAACCAAAACACTTCGCTGTAAGCACTAATTTCCTTCAAAACAGGCAATACCTCATCTTTAAAATTGGTTGCCGTCAAACCCTGCGTATTGTCCAGAAATAAGCCGTCCATCTCAGCATAAGCTTCACTCCAAACAGTGCGGTGGGTATAAATAAAAACATTATTCATTTCACCCTTTTTTACTTGTTCACGAATCTTTTTCAAACGGTCTAGTTGCACACCCACTACATCACCATTGTCCTGTTCAGTATCGATCACTAAATGAATGTCCTGATTGACTTCAAATAGAAAACCCGTTTCACCAAAATTATCTTGATATACCGAACCCGTTAAATCATGATTCCCTACTGTATTCACCAGCGGAATTTCGAGTTGATCGAATAAAGAGGATTGATACGTGGGAATATCATTCGAAATATCTTTAAATAAGTCACCCAAACACACTAACATAGATGCATTCGAAGCGTTCATCCAATCTAAATTGGCCAAAAGGGAATTTGCTGGAAAGCGTGAATTATTTGTTCCATCTCCGTAAAAATGTCCACTCACGATAAAACTATAGGCGCCAGATGAATCCGAATCAATTGTTTTTTGATTGAATGGAGAGGTGTATTGCGCATTCGAATGAGCAAAACATAAAAGAACAAAGCCTGTTAGAAAATTCTTCATCTTTTTCCGTGTTTTTCTAATTCGTCCATGGCCATTTCCATGCGTTGATTCATGTATGACGATAAGAAATCATCACACTCATAGTTCATTTCATACCCCAACTTACACGTTGAAATTTGACCAGCGAAAGAATTAAGTTGTGAATCATTATTCAACGTTCCAAAAACATCCAATTGATCGAATAAACACGACCAATTACTCAAATTAGAGGTGTAATTTAAATCAGCGAAGCGCGTATAATTCGAAAATGCAGAACTGTAGATTTCAACATCACTGCCAGATCCAGTAATAAATGTCTCCCCTTTTTTTCCTGTAAAATTTTTGATGCGCACCAAACTACGATCGAAATACCCCAATGAATTCATGCTGCCACTCACGCAATCAATAAGTGTAACCGTTGACTTCAATGCCTTCATAAAACGCAGTCTCGAATCAGCTATACTGCAGGATTGAAAATTAAGCTTTCCGTTTTGTACCTGCAAAAAATTATCCTCAATTCCGTAAAACACGGTGTGGACGGCTACAAGTTCACCACCATCTATAAAAATTCGATTTTTTAAACGTTCGTCGGCCGTTACATTAATTTCGCTATCTGAACTTCCAAAAAAGTTAACTTGACCTTGAACGATCAATTGCCCGTCACCTTTAAACTGGATCGTTTGACTATTTTGCACCAATAATTTTTTTTGTTCTTGAATATAAATGGGAGAAGTCAGTACCACGTTAGTTCCTTTAAATTGAGCGACAGAATCATTTAACCACATTAAAACATCTGTTTTGGCTTGCTCTTTTAAGGTGCTTACCTCCCATTCAATTGCCCCCTTATAAGCAGGTAAATCAGAAACCTCCACTTCGAATACTTTTTTGCTACCAGGAATTCTGGCTTGAATTTTTAATTTTTTTAACTTAACCTCATCATGCGAAAAATAGACCGAATAATAGTGGGCATATGTATCACGTGCTTTTGGCGGTAAAACAAAAATTGAATCAATTGCTAGAAGTTCTTTATCATCCACAATTAAACCAATAATTTCGATTGGATAATCACTAACAGGACTTAGACTAATTTCGACGGTAGAGTCCGATTTATTTTCGAGAAAAGCATGACACGCTTTTGGAAGATCTAAATTATGGCGAATCCGCTCAATATTGTCGTAATAAGGCGCAAAGGAAAACTTAATATAGGTAAATTCTTGCGCTAAAACACCTCGTTTTATGTTCAGTTCATCCTCAATAGATTCAGTAAATGCTTTAAAATAAGCGGCATCACAAATACGTTCCAATTCCTGAATATAGGCAGCAAAGAAAAGCGAGTCAGCGAAGAGACGGTCATGATAATTAAAACCGACCTGAGCATAATCATCAGGCGTGCGTTGCCCTGCGATTTTAACCGTTTCACGGACAGAAAAACTCTCATAGCCCACCGGTTCAATTCGCTTCGAATCAGCATTATAATAAAACTTCAAATCACTCCAATCAAGTGAGTGATAACCTCCTACCAAATCAATAACCGCATGAAAACGAGCCATTTTTTCAACATCAAAAACCTCCGAACTTGATTTTTCGCCACGTCTAAAACTTTCAAGCAATGCCGCACCACTTCGATAGGTTTCAATTAATTCGGGATCTTTTTTTACAACTCCTTCATCATAGGCTTCTGGATAAGATGCTGAATAATCAGAATAACCTTCATCCAAATATGTGCCGTTCAATTCATCAATCCGTTGCTCCCAATACAATTCAGGATTCCACCTTAAAATTGCTCCTTTGGGGCGATTGTTATCGCGTAAAATATGCTGACCAAAATGTTCTTCAATGGCGTAAATCCCGAGATCTCGATCATTCAATTGGAGATGCACAAAGTCATACTTTAGATGAATGATACCTTCGTACCCTAAGAGTTGGTGGTAGATCCATTCATAGGCGTAATTTCTAGTGGCTGGATTTTGCAGCGAAAAACGATACATCCCCATCACTTCCTCATCCGTTTTCAAGCGAAAGGACCATTTTTCGCCTTCCAAATGATCGGTCATGTGACCTTTTAAGCGCAACTCACCTTTCACTTTCTGATCCTTATACTCCAACTCGCATGGCACATAACTATCCCCTTCATTGATTTGAATTCCACGGTCCAGCGCAATTTGTCTTTTTTCTTCTAAAAATTGGTAATCCGCTTTGGACAAATCAATCTGTATTGATTCAGCGGTCGCACCGTCAATAAGCGCCTTGTTGTCGCTGTAGTTGGAAATGAAATCGCCTAAATTTTCAAAGCCTTTCGATTTTACAAATCGGTTTGAAAAATAGAATGCAATGCACCCGATTGCAAGAGTAGCAAGAATCACATTGCGAAGTAATCGCGCTTTATTAATTTTTCTAGGCATTGGCTGTCCTTGGTTCTGTCCTTACATAATCACCGCCGTTTAAGCTATTGGCAAAGATGGTTAGAATTATTAAATAGATCACTGTGAATGGATTTAAAGATGCCACCAGCCACGATTCAAAATAGATGTTAAACGCTATAGATGTGACAAATGCTATCACAATATAATTGTTCTTTATCGCCGCATTAATCACAGCAAAAACTCCTCCAAAATAAGCCACTAAACCAACAATACCAGCATCCATCCACATAGAAAGATACGAATTGTGAACACCACCCGAATGGCCCATTCGAGATAACGTGGCATAATGTGGACGAATGATATTTTCGTCGTGTCCAAAACCACCGCCAATAAAGTAATAATGCTGAATTTCTTTCCAAATAAATGCCCAAGCAATGATTCGTCCAGATCCTTCTTCGATTGAATCAATTCTGAAATAACCTTCGAGACCAAAAAAACTAACAATCCCCACTAAAACCTCAAATAATTGGTCGTTAAAAGTTAAAATTGCCGCCAAGACGACGACAGCCAAAAACCAATTGATTTGAATTACTTTAAACATAGCATAAAAGAGAAAGATACTCATCATACCGTTCCTTGAACTCGTCCAAATGAGAGAAAGAAGAATTACAAAGAGGATGTAAATATTTTCTTTTTTGGTAAAGGTAGCGAGTTCAAATTTCCGAATCAGCATCCATAAAATGAAGGTTAAGTTAAGAAATACACCCAATCCGTTAGGGTTACCTAAAACACCTTTAAAACGCCCCACTTTCATAGCGATATCAGGCGCCGCAAATCGCAAGACAATTCCGATCGTGAGCATCCCAATAGTAAACGCAAATAGCGCCTTCCAGAATCGCTCTTGATAGTGCCTATGCAAATAATAAACAAACACAGGAACAGTAAAATAGATCAAAACAAAGGAAATAGTTTTCTGAATTCCGATTTGGAAATTCACAGAATCTATTAAACCGAATGAGACAACAAGAATGAACGGAACAAAGAAGACAAAGAGCTTTGGATAAGGTTTAAAATTGTCGCGATCCCTCAGAAAAAACAGGAAGAGAAAAAGCGGGATAGTTGGTTTCAGCACCTTTGCAAACTTCAAATCGTCAATCGTAGCGTTTTCAACAGGAACGTAATCGGCCAACATTAACGTCCAAATTGTGACGATAAACATTTCGAAATACCTTCCTCTCAAACCAAAAAGAAACATGAAAAGCAGAAAGACAGGGTAGATAAGCGGCCCACCCCAAACACCAAGCACATACATGATTGCAAGAATCAGAATAAACTGCGAATGTTCTTTATAGGCTATAATCATTATAAATCGTCAACTTGCTTTTGGTAAATTGTACGTCTGTCTTTCAAAAAAGTCACGTTTTTAGCCACATCTTTTTCCCATTGATCGATTGAATCAATCATTCGCCAACGGTTAATTTGCAGCTGAATTTCGGAAGCATACGCGGACTTTAATTCACGAATCACACGATCAATCCGTTCGTCACTAAAAAAATCAGTGAGCAAAACGCGAACACGTTCTTTAAATTTCTTCTTGAATTTTTTCACCGTCATGAAGCGATTAAATAGCGTTGCAGTGATTGACGCACTTCGTTTTAGATCCTCAAATAAATTTGCATTTAGATTATCATCACCCGGGTAGGCAAGACTATAATCCAAATCGTTTAATAGCCATTTCCATTTTTTATGACCTGCCTTGTACCACGAAGTATTGTTGTGCAACCAATCTTGATTCCCGTAGAATGTTTCAAAAAAGATGTAGTCAATGAACGACTTGGTGCTAATTTTTTCCTTCACTTCTTCGTACGATTCATCCGAAAGTTCATCTTGGATTAGCAGCTCATCCATAAGCGCATCAAATTCAATTTGATCAGCCTCATTTCCACTCTTCATTAAACTTTTATCTCCGTATACTTCACAGTATAAAATTGTTACTGAATCAGACGGGATGTTTTCCTCCTTGCCAATAAAATAGTCCTCTACGCGCTCACGCAAATTATAAATACCCCAATAGTTGCCATTCAGATAAACAGAAACCGGATAACCATTTTGCACCATTACATTTGCTCCATCCGCCAATTCATGCATCATCAGATCTGCGAACATGGTTTTAAGATTATCATTTCCCCCTTGGCGCAATAAAAAGCTTTCTGCCTTTTTACTCCCTTTCTCGCCCCAAAGTGGATAATCAAGTTTACTGCGTTTACCTTCTTCATCTAAAGGATAAAATTTTAACGATTTTTGCGGGAAATAACGTGTTGCATTTCCACTAATTCGCATTTCACAATCCTGCTCCATTACTAATTCACCTCCAATAAAATAATGAAGATGAACTTTTTTAGCCCATTTACTGCCGCGCTCGGCGAAATTGGCCGACCGATACCACCAATCCTTATGAAAACCTTCGTCATGTGAACTTGATTCACCATAAATCATCATTCCCCTTTCCCAATCAAATAAATCAACTTCGGAAATGGTTAGGTTTATCATGGGCAATTCGCTATGGATTTCTTGAAAATAAGTAATAAACTTTACTTCTGATTCTGTTCTTTTTTTATTATTTCTTAGCTTCACAACAAGGGATTGTAAATGGGGGAAATCACCATTGGGATGCCTCCAACGGATGGATGTATTTTCATACAAAATCGCCGGATTTTGGAGTGAATTGATGGAAATAGAATCTCTTGCCTCTATAAAGTGATCACCGCCATCAAGCGAATAAAGCAAGGTGTAGGCTGGGTTATAGACTGAAACAACAGGGTTTTGAGATAATCCTTGAGCGGGAATTGCCACTTGCTCCTCCAGATCTACTTCTATTATACGATAATTTACTTCTCCATTCAGTTGCGATTTCAGATTCGGAAAAGCGACCCAAAGCAAGGTCATTCCCAACACTAAAAAAAGAAATAATGGATTGATTTTCAATCGTCGCAACATCTTATTTTTTAAGCGGAGTAAAAAAGATTACAGCATAAATAAGCAGTGCTCCCAGCCCTGTTAAAACAACAGAACCTAGTCCACACCCAATTCCGAATAAGACTACAACGACAAGACCAATGGCTTCAATCTTAGATTGAGCTGTTTGACGCAAAAAGAGAATCAAGGCAGCTGCACCAAGAATCGCAGTTGGTTCATTCATTTTCACAACGGCAGTCAATAAAGCCACAGCAACAGCTGTCAAAACGGCATATTCAACAACCACTTCTCCCATTTTTTTATTCACCAATAATTGAAAGATATAAGCTGATAAGCCAGCCGCCAATAATTGAAATAAAAAGAGAGGGATTTGATCCAAGGAAAATCCGTTAAGATTGTCCACGAAAAAATTTTGTAAAGCGTTCATGCAGAATTATTTTAAAATAGTTTGACTCGGATGGGCGGCATAGGAAGGAATCTCTACCGCAAAATTTTGAAGAATTGTAGGCATGATCTCTTGCGTTGAAATCTGGTGACTGTGAATTGCCGACTTTTGGAAACTTGGATGATAAATAAAACAATGCCCTTCAGGAATATGGTATGCCGTAGCGGATGATTTATCCTCAATCACAACATTCTTCAAACCAGATTGATCTAAGGGTAGAACACCTCCATTTAAACTAATTTCGGTAGACTTCAAATTTTGTTGCCCCAAATCAATTGAAAAACGACCTTCCCCCAAATCGCGGAAATGTACTTTTTTGTCGTTGACTCGCAAGGTTTCTAATTGCGCTGCAAATCCTTCGCTGTCCTTGACGAAATAATTAAACTGTGGCAACATGGAAGGCAGGAAAGTAAAATCATCTTTCGCAATTCCAAATTTGGCAAAAAAGGCTTCATGATTTTCGATATACAATTGGGTCTCAATCGGCTCAGAATCACACGCCTCCTGCCCCATACTCGAGGTAATCATCAATTTATACGTGGGATTTTTATCTACAAAATGAGCTAAACGTCTGAGCATATCATCCGTTCTTGACATGGTGAAAATGATCTCATTTTCATACGTTTCAATCCACTCTTGATCGTATTTCAGCTCCTTATATTCCGTCGGAAACAGGGCCGCCCAATACCGGTGTTGACTAGATGCCACGTGATTCGTAAAAAAGGTTGTAAAGTCTGGTTTTTCTTTAACCAATAACTTATAAAACACATCAAAACTTAGCACTGTTTGATACGTTCTGCGTCTTACCGTTTTCCACGGTGTTGTTTTTTCTCGCACCAATTGACCGCCAATAGCAGTCAGCGTATTCATTTTAAATCCAAGACTACCTGCTTTTCCAAAGAGGCGAAGCATGTCTTTATAGGGAATTGAAGAATCGACATTTCGAGCAGATTTGCGACTTAATTTTAAGTTTATCTCTTGGAAAAGCTCAACATCTTTTGGGAAACATTCTTTTCCAACTGCGAATACATCCGGCACATAAAAGCTATAATTCCCTTGCAGTTTAGGCGGAGGATAAGAGTGTAATGAACCGAAAACACCTGTTTTCACCTTATTATCCGCTAATATTTGCCAGAGCGGTGGAAATTCGGCATCCACTTCTTTCAGGTTTTGGTTGAAATCGGAAATAAAATGTTTTTGATTGGTCACTCCGCGGTGAAGCGTTGGCCAGGTATTCCATGGAGAAATATGCCCCCCATTTTCACAGTAGGTTTCAAATTTTTTGAGCCCATCAAAGTTTTTCGAGAGCCAAGAATTTGGCCTCATTTTGCAGAAGTACTCGATAATTCGAATCGGTACTTCATTTAATTCGAAAAGAATAATTTTATCCATAGATGCTCAATTCACCGCTGTAGAAACAATTTATCAGGCAGCATTTCTACACAGTAAAAGTAGTTAAAAAAAGTGCAGTGTCCCTAATTTTATGGCTCTAAAAGCATCAATAAGATGAGATAATCCATTAGTTATTGATAAATGATAGGCAAATTACCATCTGCATTTGATTATATTTGGAGGGTAAGAATGTGATGATGAAAATCAGCACAGGTGTATGGATAAAAAAAACGATCAAATAGTAATCATTAACAGCCTTAGGGGAATAGCAGCCGCAGCGGTCTGTTTTTATCATTTTATATGCACCACTATTGATTTTGTGCACGATCAATTCATCCTCGATTTTTTTCATTTTGGACTAAAGGGCGTGCAATTATTTTTTATCATATCTGGTATTGTAATACCATTGTCCCTAATTAAAATTGATTATAGCGCAGCAAAGTGGAAGAATTTCATGCTCAAGCGCTTTATTCGCATTGAACCGCCCTATCTTGTAGCTGTCGCAATTGGTATATTTTACCTCATCATTCGCAATTACATTCCTGGCGCCGTAGCAATCGATATCAGTCCCAGTTTCACGACGATTCTATTGCATATTGGTTATCTCATTCCGCTTTTTGAAGGACACGAATGGATATCTCCTGTTTTTTGGACATTGGCGGTGGAATTTCAATATTATTTGGTGCTTTCCATACTTTTTCCACTTGTTTTATCCTCCAAAATTGCCTTGCGAATTATTTTTTACCTCCTTTTTATTGGAGCAGGATTTTTAGGATTATCCGACGGACTCTTTCCGCATTGGGCTCCCTATTTTTTAGCAGGTATCCTCTATATTTTATGGGTCAAAGGCAAAATTGGGAAGCTTGAATTTTGGTGTATGAATGGTATTTTGGCTCCCATTCTTTATTATTTGCTTGGAGGAGTCGATTTGGGCATTGCGATTGTCGCACTGCTGGTGATTCATTATTTTGCCAATGCACACTCTAAAATCACCCTATTTTTAGGGAAAATTTCATACTCGCTGTATTTGTTACATGCTATGATTGGAGGGGCATTCGTGAATTATCTTTCGCATCTCTATACCGCTCCTTATCAGAAAGTACTAATCGTACTTATTGGATTCGGAATTAGTGTTCTATCCGCCTATATGCTATACCGATTCGTTGAGAAACCCAGTCATGCATACGCGAAAAAGCAAGATTAAAACGATTGATTGCGCTTATCTAAAATCTTCATTAAATATTGCCCATATTGATTTTTCAACAATGGTTTTGCTAATTCGGTTAATTGCTCAGCTGTTATATAGCCGCTTCGAAAGGCAATTTCTTCAAGACAAGACACTTTCAACCCTTGTCTTTGCTCAATTGAAGCAATAAAATTGGAAGCTTGAATTAAAGATTCATGCGTACCAGTATCGAGCCAAGCCATTCCTCTGCCCAACAATTCAGTTTGCAAAGTTCCCTCTTCTAGATAGCATTTATTAAGGTCCGTTATTTCCAATTCCCCGCGTAAAGAAGGTTTTAAGGACTTGGCTTTAGCAATCACCGAATTGTCGTAAAAATACAACCCCGTCACAGCGTAGTTTGACTTTGGATCAGTCGGTTTTTCTTCAATGCCTACCACTTTTCGATCGGCATCAAACTCAACAACACCGTAACGTTCGGGATCGTTCACATAATACCCAAAAACAACGGCCCCATTGTCTAAATTCGCCGCGTTTTTCAAAATCGAAGGTAAACCATAACCATAAAAAATATTATCCCCTAAAACCAAACACACAGTGTCATCTCCGATAAAATCTTCACCCAAAATAAAGGCTTGCGCCAAACCATCGGGCGAAGGCTGCACACAATATGAAATTTCTAACCCTAAACTACTACCATCTCCAAACAACTCTTCAAAAACGATCACATCACGTGGCGTTGATATAATTAATATCTCACGAATGCCCGCAAGCATTAAAACCGACAATGGATAATAAATCATTGGTTTATCATAGATCGGTAAGATCTGTTTTGACACGGCCTTTGTCAACGGATATAATCGTGTTCCTGAGCCACCTGCTAATACAATTCCTTTCATTTCTTATCTTTCTATGTTTTTGTAAACGAATTTTTTCACAATGTGTTACTAATTCATTGAATTATTGCGTTAAATTACTTACATTCATCACATAAGTCACAACTAACCATTGAGTTAATGAACTGTATTAAACCATAATGATATGAAAAAAAACTACTTAATATTGCTACTAACCCTCACCTTGCTTGCTTCCATTCATTCACAAGCACAAATTACTTTCACGTATACTGGAACGGTGAGCACATACACTGTCCCCCCAGGTGTGTCTCATATCAGTATTGAGGCAAAAGGGGCAAAAGGATTAGATGGAGACCCTGCACTTGGCGGAAACGGTGCAACCATGTATGGTGAATTCTATGTCACTCCCGGAGATGTGCTTACTTATTATGTCGGAGGTAATTCAGCAGGATTAAAGGCAGGAGGAGATGGAACCTATGTTGAAAACACAACTGCAGGAACTTTATTAATTGTTGCTGGCGGAGGCGGAGGCGGCACACACAGTCAGGTTGGAGACGGAGCTCCAACAACCAACAATGGAACCGCTTCAATAAGTCATCCTGGATATACAGATGGTGCACCTGGTGTTGCCGGTGGCGGTGGCGGCGCGGGAACTGGCGCTTGGGGAACAGGTGGCGGTGGCGGATGGCTATCTGCTGGAGCTAGTGGAAGCGGATCACCTGGCGGAGCATTGCATTGTAGAGCAAGTTATGGGACTACCTTTGCTGGTGGCGCCGGAGGAGGATACTCAGGCGGAGGGGGTGTCGATATGGATTCGGGCTGGGGAACAGGAGGCGGCGGTGCTGGCGGTTCTTATAATGTTGGAGAAAATCAAGTGAATGTTGCGGCAAATAATGCGGGACTTGGTCAAATTATAATCGATCAATTGTGCACTCCTTTGACGATCACTGTGTCAGACTATACTATTTGTCTTGGTGAAACTGTAACGATCGAAGCTACTTCCGAGACGGATGCAACAATTACTTGGTTAGATGGATTCGATAACGGAATTCCTTTCATTCCTGATGGAGCTGGTTTTCATACTTATCTTGGAGTTAGTTCGGACGGATCTGATTGCGGTGCAGCGGCGACAATTACTGTTTTTCCTGATCCAACTATTGTTGCAAATGTAGATGAAGATTTTATTTGTGAAGGTGACGAAATCACCTTGCATGGGACAGGTGGAGCAACCTATTCTTGGTCACCAGCATTTGTAATTGACGACGAGCCATTTACTCCTCCTTTAGGAGTTTCAACGTATATTGTTACGGGCACAACGGTAGTTGGCTGTGTAAATACAGATACGATTACAATTGAAGTATTTGAATCGCCTACGGTCACAGGTTTGGCAGATGATTATGCTATTTGCTATGGTGAAACAGTTACTTTTTCAGGAGCTGGAGCACTCAGTTATGAATGGTCGCCAGGCGCCATTGAAAATGGTGTACCTTATTCGCCGCCAACTGCTGGAGAGACGATCTATACAGTGATTGGAACAAATGGTGTGGGTTGCCAAGCTTCGGATGAAGTCACAGTTACCATGAATGCAGAAATCGTGC
>JALQVX010000018.1 GCA_023263555.1 Crocinitomix sp. | reverse complement strand
GCAAACTTTAAAAGGGTTTGGTTCGTTCAAAATCTTCTTTGTCAATTATAAATGGAAGATAACAAAACCCACAACTTTAGTACTTGATCCTGCTTCCAAACGGTTTCTTTTGATGGTGATCTGGCTGGGGCTTCCGTCGGTTGACGGATCTTACTTCTCGCCCCTACAAATGAGGTCATAAAAAAACCGTTTGAAATTGCTTCCAAACGGTTTCTTTTGATGGTGATCTGGCTGGGGCTCGAACCCAGGACCCTCTCCTTAAAAGGGAGATGCTCTACCAACTGAGCTACCAAATCGTCCCTAATGCGGGTGCAAATATAGCTCCTTTATTTAATCTGCCAAAATAAATAGGTAAAAAAAATGCATTTATTTTTATTTCAAAATGAGATTGGATATGATTTTTAGATTAAATAAATGAATTTCAGAACGATAGAACTGGCGAGCCGAAAGCGAAAAAAAACGTTTTTTTTCAAGTTTTTTTGTTTTTGCATAATCCTTATCTTTGATGGCATTAGATATTGCTCTTTTTTGAAGTTGCAAGGGTCGAAAAAAGAATAAAATAATGCGTGGAAAGCTGATCTTTTTAATTGGATTTATGGGGGCGGGAAAAACCCGGACTGGAAAGCGATTGGCAAAAGCCTTGGATTTTCCTTTTTTAGATTCCGATTTGGAGATTATGAAAAATACCCAAAAGAGCATAGAGGAACTCTTCGCAGAAGAAGGGGAAGCGCATTTTCGATCGCTTGAAAAAGAATGGTTGCTCGGTTTAGGTCCAAATCCCACGATTGTTTCTGTTGGAGGAGGTCTTCCTTGTTTTCATAACAATATGGAGGAAATGAATAAGAGGGGGATAACGATTTATTTGAAGTTGTCAGTTGAAGCTTTAGCGGAACGACTTCAGCAATCTAAAACGGTTCGCCCTTTGATTGAACCGTACAAGCAAGATGAACTTGTGCTAAAATCCTTTATTCGTGCTAAGCTAGAGGAACGTGACGTTTTTTATAATCAGTCTCACCTCATAGTAAACGGACTTAGTCTCTCACAAAATCGTTTGAACGAATTAATTGACGAAATTAGAGAGCGACTTTAGTGACGTTCGTAACGCATGGCTCGCGTTGAATCGGACACCTTTGGTTGATAGTAAGAATGCTCCTTTTCTATTCTTTGTGCAAGTGTCTTAGCACACGAGAAAGCCTCTTCTTTTGTATCGAAAGCCGTAATGAAAAATCGTTTCCTGTGATCTGCCGTCATCAAAAACAACTCATAGACTTTGTTTCCTGGAATAGCAGGTGAATTTATTTCATCCACAGCGTTGCCGAGGCGCAAGACGCAAAGATCGGTTAGGAAAATACTCGGCATCCATTTCCCTTTTTTTATCCAAAAAGAGGAGGTATAGGCCTTCAAATATCCATTGGAAGAGGAAATTTCTGTTCCATTAATAGAAGTGAGCGTATACATTGTGGCTAAAATAAAAAGTGGACCGGTAAAATAACCTAATCCACCTATAATGATAAATACAATGCCAATAAGACCAGCTAAGATCATTGTTACACGCAATCCTAAAGAGTAGGTATACCCGTTTGAAAAATGAATGTCACATTTAGATGAAATGATTGAGTCATTATCCAGCGTTTCGTTCACGGTACTTATGTTTAAATTTATCGCCCAAGATTAACCTTAAAAAACGTAAATTTAAGCTTTTCTTCCTAGGTCGGACAAGATCCATTATCACATCCTGCATTAAGAATGCCTTGTACAAGGAAAAATAGACCAATAAATACAACCAACCACTCTTCATGCTTTGGAAAAGAAGCCAACGCGATTATCCCAATTGAAATTTTGAGGATGCGCATGAAGGACCAATGTCTAAAAAGTGTTCTCATCTTTTATTGAAGTGAGCGCCAAGCTCCGCCGTTCTCAACTTGAATGCCCTCTTTTTCGAGGATCGTTTTAGCTTGTGCACTTCGCATGCCACTCGCGCAACAAACAATAATCGGCTTTTTTAAGGCTTTAATTTTAGCTATGCTTGAACGTAATTCAGGCAACGGTATGTTTTTTGAACCTTTGATATGTCCTCCTTTGAACTCGCCTGGTGTTCTAACGTCAACAATTACAGCACCTTCAACCATGAGTTGAATAACGCGCTCTTTTCTTCCTCCGCCAAATAATTTTGATAAAATTCCCATTTTAATATTTTTTCTGTAAAGTTCTTTATTTGCATTGCATTGCTTTGTAACAATTATCACGCATTACTCACAATCGCTCGGGTTATTTCCTTTTATTTCCGCAATTCTTGTTCTGTTTTCTCCAATGATATAAAGCACACTATACGGCTGACCATCTATTATACCGTCCAATACATAATAAGGATTAGGACTTTCGCGTGGAGCGGATGATTGAATGTCAATCTCAGCAGACAAGTGAAATTCAAGTACTGACTTTTCATTTAAACCGTAAAATGTCATAGCGCAGTCAGCTTCCGCTAATAGTTTAAATTCACGTTCTTCCAAAATAGCGATCACATCTTTGTGCGGCAAAGGAAGAGTGGATTTGTCTTGGTTCGAAAGTGTTGTGCTGCACGATCGTTGCTCTGTCCAATTCACTTCCACAACTTCAGCATATTCTTCCCCCTCCATGGATAATGGTTCTTGCTCATATAAGGCAAATTTCGCGTAATAGGTCGAACCGTCTTTATCACCTTCTATATAATAAATCTTAGGTTTTGAATGTGTTTCACTCAACGAAAACTCAACGTCGCCGTTTGTTTTGAGTAATTCATATATATCGTCATTGTTCAACTCATTACACTTCATTAAAGCCGAAACGCTGTCGCCAATAATAATTTCCTTTTCTCCGATCATGTTTTTTACACGGTTTCCAGGAAGCCATGAACAACCTCTATTGCCAAATGTAAAATAAACAAGTATACAACCGAATCCCAGTCCAATTGCGAAAAATTTTAAACGGCGCCAAAGTTTATCCATACTATTTTTTTTTGCAAATTTACAAATAATGTAGCCATGCCGAACCAATCAATGGGCTAAAGATTTTGATTTCGTATCGCGGTTTCAAATAGAAGAACTTTAGCGTTCAACCAAAGATTTATCCATTCAAAACCTTAAATTTGCGGACATAATTTTTAAACTATGAGTACGAAGCCTTCTATTCTAAAAGGAACACGTGATTTTTTACCAGCGACAATGGTAAAGCGGAATTATATTTTCTCAACCATCAAGTGGGTTTTTGAAAAGTATGGTTTTTCACCGATTGAGACACCGTGTATTGAGAAAACAGAAACTTTAATGGGTAAATATGGTGAGGAAGGAGATCGTTTGATATTTAGAGTCTTAAATCAAGGTGATACACTTAATAACGCAGATATAGAAGCAATCGGAGAAGGGAAATTAGGCCGTTTTGCCAACTCAATTTCTGATAAAGCACTGCGTTATGATTTAACGGTTCCTTTTGCGCGGTTTGTGGTGCAAAATCAGAATGAATTGTCTTTTCCATTTAAACGCTACCAAATTCAGCCCGTTTGGAGAGGAGACCGCCCTTCAAAAGGTCGTTATCGCGAATTTTATCAATGTGACGCAGATGTGGTAGGA
>JALQVX010000374.1 GCA_023263555.1 Crocinitomix sp. | reverse complement strand
GAAATTAGCGGCATTATCTGAAGAGGAATTGGTCGCTTCAGCATTGAAACGATTGGATGAAATAAAAGCATACGGAACAGGGGCGGTTGAAATTAAGAGTGGTTATGGTTTATCGGTTGAAGCAGAATTAAAAATGCTTCGCGTAATCAAAACCTTGAAAGAAAAATCTGACCTTACGATTAAGGCAACCTTTTTGGGTGCACATGCTTTTCCAGTCGAATATAAAGAAAATCAAGAGGGCTATATTGATCTGCTGATCAATGAAATGTTACCCGTAATTGTGGAGGAAAAATTGGCGGATTATATTGATGTGTTTTGTGAGCGAAATTATTTTTCACCCGAACAACTCGATCGAATTTTAACCGCAGGGGTGAAAGCAGGACTCAAACCAAAAATTCACGTCAATCAATTTTCTATTCTTGGTGGAGTTGAAATTGGTGTAAAGCACGGTGCGGTTTCAGTGGATCATTTAGAAGAGTTAGATGACAATGATATGGAGGTTTTGAAAAATTCGAAAACAATTGCAACCGCTTTACCCAGTTGTTCTTTTTTTCTAAACATTCCCTATTCACCAGTTAAAAGAATGATTGAAAATAATATTGCAATCGCTTTGGCTACTGATTTTAATCCAGGTTCCACCCCGAGTGGAAATATGCAATTCGTAAATTCTTTAGGATGTATTAAAATGAGGTTAACACCGCACCAATCCTTTAATGCAACCACCATTAATGGAGCCTATGCCATGGAACTTGGTGATGAATTGGGTTCCATCACGCTCGGTAAAAAAGCCAACCTTATGCTTACAAAAGAAATACCCTCTTTCGATTATATGGCGTATGCTTTTGGCGAAAATTGTATTGAACAAGTATTATTGTTTAAATGAAACGATTCGTTCAACTGATTGTAGCTATCGCCTTTGGAATTATTTTACTCGAAATAATGGTTTTATCGCGAAAACATAATTGGTTCGAATTTACCACAATGCGCATCATGAGTTTGGCCAGTTTGGCTGCACTACTCTATATCTTCATCTTTGAAAGGAAACAAAAGTCGAAGTAATTGTTAAGTTGATCTTAAAAAATCAACCTCTTTTTCTTGTTGCTATTTAATGGTAAGATAATACCTATTGACCGGTTTCAAAAGTAGGCTTGTGCGATCTTTGCGGCAAAAAAACTATGGAATTATTTATGTTGAGTTTTGCTGCACTGTTCTCTGTAATCAACCCTTTGGGAACGGTGCCTATCTTCGTTGGACTTACCAAGGAGAATACAAAACAAGAACGATCGGGTATTGCATTTTGGACCTCGTTTAACGTGTTAACCATTTTGATTCTTTCCTTTTTTGTAGGAAAATACCTTCTCTTATTTTTCGGAATTAGTTTGTCTGCACTAAAAATTGCAGGCGGATTAATCATCACGTCTTCAGGTTTTGCGCTATTAACGGGAAAGTATTCAGAACATAAAGGGATGAAGAAAAGAGAAAAAGATGACGCCTTTAATCGCTCCGAAGTGTCGCTAACGCCTTTGGCTATTCCTATGTTGGCTGGACCAGGAACAATATCTTTGCTCATTTCTTATCATCAAGAATTTCAATTCCTCGCCGACCGGATGATTATTTTTGGAGCTATTGTTTTTACAGCCATTTTAATTTATGTTGTGCTCAAGAGTGCGTTTATGATCGTGAAATTACTAGGCGCATCTGGTATTAATGCGCTTTCCCGCATCATTGGTTTTATTGTGATTGCAATTGGAATAGAATATTTTATAGCGGGCGTAACAGCCGTTGCTCAGTCCTTTCTGATTCCTGTTTTGCCTTAATGCCGGACTTAAACCAACGTTTTTTTTGTTGCCTCATAGGGTTGGAATAGTTCTTGGTAATGCTTAGTTTTAATCTTTAAAACTGAAATTATGACGCGAATCATTTTCATTCTATTTTTTGCCTTGCTTGGCATGCAGTCTTATGCGGCCAATAAGACTTGGACGTGTATCAATCAAAATGGAGAAACCATGTTTAGAATTGAAGCAATTCATGTGTCTGAATTCAAAAATGGGCTGGCGAAGGTGTATAAAAATACATTGATCAACAATCAGTGGGTTACGGGGTATGGTTTTGTTAATATAAAAGGAGAAATTGTCATTCCATGTACGCTAAAGAAAGCAAATGATTTTAACGGAGAAGTAACGTTTGTCCAGTTTGAAGGAGAAGATTTTTATACCTTAATCAATAAAAGAGGGGAGCGGATACCTTGCAAAAAATATGATGATGTAAAAAACTTTTATCCCGAAAGTCAATCCTTGTGTGCAGTATATGAGGATGGGAAAATGGGTTTTATTAATGCGCAGGGTGTCGAAGTTATACCGTGTATGTATATAGGATCAAGTGTGTTTTCACAAGGATTAGCATCTGTCTGCCTCACAAGTTCCGAAAAAGGGGAGTACGGCTTTATCAATGAAAAGGGCGAGGTTGTGATTCCGCTTAAATTCATTCAATCAGGAACGAGTAGTTTTTCAAATGGATTAGCACGCGCTTCCGTAGGCGGTAAAACGGTTTTAATTGACACAACAGGAAAGGTTGTTTTTGAAACAGAAAAGGGCAATATTCAAGGGCATAATTTTGGTTTAGTTGAAGTCATTACAAAACCCAATCGCAAAGGCTGGGGCTGGGTTAATTTTAAGGATGAATTTGTGATACAACCGACCTATGATTATGCGGTTAATTTTAATGAAGATGGGTATGCCATTGTTGAGCGAGATGGATTAAAAGGCGCAATTGACACAACAGGTAAGATCGTTATTCCATTGCGCTATGAAACCGTTTACTGCGATATTTCAAAAGATGGCTTTTTTGCCGGTGTTTATCCGAGCAAAGGTGCGGTGTCAATGGCCAACGCAGCAAAGGATTATTTTGATAAGGACCTCAATCAAATCGAGCTGTCGGATGTTAAATATTTAACTGCTGCAAATGGGGGTGATTATTTGCTCTTTTCAACAAATGGCGGGCGTATTGGGTATATGAATCGTGCATTTGAAATTGTTATTCCCGGTCAATACAGCAGAGCCTATCAATTTAGTGAGGGGTTTGCTTGGGTGCAGGATTAAGCACATCTATGGGAAGTGAAATTCAACTAATTTTTTGACTAATCGAATTAAAAAAAACGAAAGTCTAAGGGTAGACCTGTTAAAATTAACAAAATTGTCTTAACTATTTTATCCCTTTTCTGTAATGATTTGGAGCTTTTTCCGTTACTTTCGTAGTTCATCCTCAAAAGGTGTTCATTTTGAATTGTTTTGGGGCCTAATAATGGTTTAAAAAGTAAAGCAACGTGTCGATAGAAGTAAAAAACGCATTTAAATATTATGGAGAGCAAGCCGCCCTTAATGATGTTTCCTTCAAGATAAATTCTGGTGAAATTGTCGGTTTTTTAGGACCAAACGGTGCTGGAAAATCAACCATGATGAAGATCATAACCTGCTTTATCCCCAAGTCGGCGGGCTCAGTTGAGGTGTGCGGGTTGGATGTAGAGAAAGATTCAATAGCCGTGCGAAGAAAAGTGGGGTATTTGCCCGAACATAATCCACTTTATCTGGACATGTACGTTAAGGAGTATTTGGGTTTTGTGGCCGGAATTTATGGCTTGAAAAACAAGAAAGAGCGCGTTGCAGAAATGATCGAGATGGTTGGTTTGCAGAAAGAGCAGAACAAGAAAATTGGCGCTTTATCAAAAGGGTATCGTCAACGTGTTGGTTTGGCACAAGCGATCATTCACGAACCAGAGGTGCTTATTTTGGATGAACCTACAAGTGGTTTGGACCCGAATCAATTGGTGGACATTCGTCAACTTATTTTAAATATTGGTAAAACAAAAACAGTGATGTTGTCCACACATATCATGCAAGAGGTTGAGGCCATTTGTGATCGGGTAATCATTATTAAAGAAGGTAAAATTGTCGCGGATGATACGGCAAAACATATTCAACAAAAAGATGAGGTAAAACAAACTGTTTTGGTTGAATTTGATCAGGAGGTTTCTAGAAACCAACTCCGCCAAATTGTGGGTGTGAAATCAGTGAAGCAAATAGAGGGCAATAAATGGATCTTTACCGGTGAAGGTGATATTCGTCCTGCAATTGCCAAGTTCTCACAACAAAACAGTGTGCTCGTTCTCGCCATGTCTATTGCCGAAAAGTCAATGGAAGAGGTGTTTAAAGAATTGACGGGTAATTAATAGAAGACAATTTTTTCCACAAGAAAGAAGCCATTTTCTGTCGCCGTCAACGGCACTAAAAACAATCCGTTTGCTAGCTAAATAAGAAGGTGAAATTACAAGAGAGTAGGTGAGACTTTACCATAGTAAAAGTGATTCCCAGCTTATTCGAAACCAACGGTAGAAAAAGGATCAAACTCATTGATTACATTCAATTCTTTCACGGTTTGATTCTCCACACGAACCGTGCGCGAAGGAAATTGTTCCATGATTGAAATATCATGTGTGGCCATTAAAACAGAGGTTCCTTCTTTCGCAATTGCCAATAAAACACCCATTATTTCCCGTGACGTTTCAGGGTCAAGATTTCCTGTGGGTTCATCTGCCAAAATAAAAGCCGGCTTATTCAGCAAAGCTCTCGCAATTGAAACGCGTTGTTGTTCACCTCCCGAAAGTTGATTGGGCATTTTATCGCCTTTATGATCTAACCCAACTAAACTTAGCACTTCTTCTGAACGTTGTTGAATTTCTTTTTTGTTTTTCCACCCTGTTGCGCGCATCACAAAAGAAAGGTTCGCCGAAATCGTTCGATCCGATAATAATTGAAAATCTTGAAAAACAATCCCCAACTTTCGACGTAAAAAAGGAACGTCTTTGCGCTGCAATTCATGGAGTTTATAATCGGCAATTTTTCCTTCTCCAGAATCCATGAGTAATTCGCCGTAAAGCGTTTTTAACAAACTACTCTTACCCGACCCTGTTTTTCCAATCAAATAGACAAACTCACCCTTCTCAAGGTGAAGATTCACATCTTTTAATACCACGGTTCCTCCTTGACTGATTTGTCCGTTCTTAATCCAAAAAATGCTGTTTTCGGTTTCCATGCGCTAAGCTTATCAATTTATGTCGAATCAGTCGATTCTTCTTTCAAAATTACACATTATCTCCTGAATAGTCAACATCAAGTTGAGCTTATTGGTTTTCTGTGTTGAGGAAATTAAATCTTATGATTGTAACCAGAACCTGGCGCAGGCGTTATGCAAATGGTTTGAAGAGGTGATAGAAATGTACTTCTCACTTCTAAATCCACTTATCTTAACAGAATTACGTTTATAACTTTAGAAAAAACCAAGAAGAAAGACGCGCTTATGAGTTAATTTTACGAGTTTATAGAGCTGCCTCGTGTGAGCTGTAAAAGTTAAAATGAATATGCTAAAAGCGATTTTTATCCTATTGTTATTTGTCAGTACGACTGTTTTTTCGCAAGGTTCGGAGAAGTATGAATCGATATATGCGCGCTTCTACACGGCGGAAGATTTATTCGAAAAAGCAAAATACAGTGCTGCAGAAGAAGAGTTTAATCTTTTTATGGAGGAATTGGATAATCCGACAGATCCTCTCTACATTAAAGCCAAATATTACGCAGCAATAAGTACTTTGCGTTTGTACCATGCAGATGCGGAAAAATTATTGTTGAATTTCTTGATGGAATATCCAGAGAGCAATAATCGTCAAGAAGTATATCTCGAATTGGGTAATTATTATTACCAAAAGAAGAAATACAAAGAAACCTTGGTGTGGTTGGAGAAGATTGATGTGTATGACTTAACGGCCGAACAGAAAGATGAGTTTTATTTCAAAATGGGTTATTCTTATTTCCGCGAAGATAAACTGAAAAAGGCACGTGACGCCTTTTACGAAGTGATCAACAAAGAGGGGCAATATCAAGCTCCAGCACTTTATTATTATTCACACATTGCCTACACTGAAAAGAGCTATCAAACCGCGCTTGAAGGATTTACAAAACTAAAATCAGATCCTAATTTCAAAGAGGTTGTTCCGTATTATATTGCGCAGATCTACTACTTGCAAGGAAAGTATGAAATGTTATTGGAGTATGCTCCAAATGTGGTCGATTCAACCAATCCAAAGAATGCTGTGGGCATGGCGCATTTAATTGGTGATGCCTTTTATAAGATTGGTAAATATGACGAAGCAGTTCCATTTTTGGAAGAATACAATAAGAAGAGTGCCACGACACGAGACGAAGATTATCAATTGGGTTTTGCCTATTATAAAAGTGGACAATGTGATCGGGCCATTATTCTTTTTGATAAAGTTGCAAAAGTAAAGGATGAACTCGGGCAAATTTCATTGTATCATATTGGTGAATGTTACATCAAAATGGAAGAGTATGTTTATGCTAGAAACGCCTTCGAACAAGCTTCCGTTTTACCATTCGATCCTGCAGTTGAAGAGGATGCCTTGTACAATTATGCCGTACTTTCTTATAAGATTGATTATAACCCTTTTGATGAAGCCGTTGAAGCACTGAATTTATATTTGGAGCGTTATCCGAAATCTCCGCGTAATCAAGATGTCTATCAATATTTGGTAAATGTCTATACGACCATGAAAAATTATAAATCCGCAATTGAATCGATCGATCGTATCGAGAATAAGGATTTTAAAATGAAAAATGCCTATCAAATCATGGCTTATAATTACGGGGTCGAACAATTTGAAAATGGTGAAATGGCCGCGGCAATTGAAACGTTTAAATTGGTGAAGCGCTATCCGATTGATCCGAAACTAAATGCTAAAAGTATTTATTGGATGGCTGAGGCAGAATTCAATCTAGCAAATTACCCCTCGGCAATTGAGCGTTACCGCGCCTTTCTAGAGGAGCCTGGTTCGTATAATTTATTGGATCACAATGATGCCTATTATAATATTGGATATTGCTATTTTAAAATGCAAGACTATACAAATGCGGCGACTAATTTTAGAACATTCACCCAGGATGAAACAGAAATCCACAAGGAAAAATTAACGGATGCTTATCTGCGAATAGGCGATTGTTATTTTGTCTATAAACAAGATTCAACCATCTTGCCTGATGATAATAATGCGATTCTATTTTATCAGAAAGCAATTGCTTCTGGTGGAGGTCAAACGGATTATGCAAAATATCAAATTGGACTTTCCTATGGTTTTATGAAACGCTATGAAGATAAGGCCTCAATCATGTTGGATTTGGTGAATAATCACTCGAAATCAATCTTGGCTGTTCCTGCATTGTACGAAGTGGGCGAGTCGTATCGATTAATGACTGATTCTGATGATCCAAGTCACCGCACCAAGGCTTTAAAATATTATAATCAACTGATCACAGATCACCCGCGTCACCCAAAAGTGGTGGATGCCATCTATCAAATCGGGATGCTGCATTTTAGCGCTAAAGAGTATTCGCTTGCAGAAAAGCAATTTTTGCGCATCCTAAATGAATTTGAAAATTCGAAGAATGAAATCGCAGCAATTGAACGTTTACAGGAAATTTACACGGCCTTAAATCAACCAGAGAAGTATTTTGCGCTCCTCGAAAGATTGGGAAGAACAATTGATGAAGATGACCGCGATAATTTAATATACGAAGCGGCATTTAAGGCTTATGAAGATTCGACATTCAAAGAAGCAGCTGCCTCATTTGAAAAGTACCTCTCTTCCTTTGCTAATCCGCGACAAGAAGTGAACGCCTTGTATTATCTTTCTAACTCATACTATAAATTAGGAGATGAACCGAAGCGATTGAAGGCGCTTAAAACCTTGTTAACCAAACCAACTAATTTTTACACCGAATTTGCTGCGGGATTAGCAGCTAAGGATGAATATGAAGCTAAAAATTACGCGAAAGCGATCGAGTATTATCAAGTTTTAGAAAATACGGCTTCTTATCCGGAAAATAAACTCAAGGCGGAGATTGGCCTCATGCGATCCTATACATTCGAAAATGATTTGGGTGCGGCAAAGACATATGCAAAACGAGTTATGGTTGATCCCTTGGCGTTAGATAATGTGGTGATCGAGGCACATTATGTGATTGGAAAGGCAGAATTTGAAGTGAATAATTATGATGTCGCAATGACAGAGTTTAGAGAGGTGTCTGCTAAAACTTCAGCTGCAATTGGAGCAGAAGCCCATTATTATATTGCGTTAATTTATCATTTACGCGAAGAGTATAAAAAATCGGAAGAAGAAGTACGTTTCCTAATGAAAAATAAAGCAGGCTACGATTACTGGAAAGCAAAAGCCTTGATTTTACAAGCGAAAAATTCAATTGGTTTGGATGATTATGTGCAGGCAGAATATACCATTAATAGTGTTTTGAACGGATATAAAAATGAAACAGACGGTATTATTACAGATGCAAATGTGGTTTTAGAAGTCATCTTGGCACATAAAAATCAAGGAAAAGATCTCGGCCCAGAGGTGGACAATACAATAGAAATTGGTAACGGAAATGGAGAATAAGATGAACATAAAAGCTATATTTTTTCTAGTGAGCTGCATGATTGGAGGGGCGACTTATGGTCAGGTAATTTATGATTATAAATCGAAAGCCGAACGTCCAATTTCTCCGTCTTATCGCATCACGGAAAAACCGGAAATTATCGACACGGTCGTGCCAATTCCGAATATCACTTATCCTTTGCTTTCGCGCAATATGCGAACAGAAATTTCGATTGAGCAAATTGATGCTGCAAAGATTCGTATTGTGGAGCCGCTGGAGAAATTGTACCCCGGTTATATTAAGTTGGGAATCGGGAATTATTATAATCCATTGGGTGAAATTTACTATAATTCGGTGCGCAATAGACGCTCGAGTTATGGTGTGCACCTAAAACATAATTCTGCGTTTAAAGGGATTAAAGAGTATGCACCAAGCACATTCGACAATACAACAGGCCATCTCTTTGGAGAATTTTTCACCTCTCGCTGTAAGATCGAGACCGACCTCAATTACTTAAACAACGGGTATCATTTCTATGGTCTTCAGGATACATTGGACCTCTTGCCGAAGGACACGTTAAGGAATCGTGTTCAAGGCGCGGATGGAACCTTTAAATTCTCAAACTTTACAACACGCGATAGCGCAAAGGTCTTATATACGATCTATACAAGCTATGGCTATTTTCATGAATTTGATCCTGAAAAAATCGATCAGAATGCAAAAAGTTCAACTTTTGATATCGGAACAAATTTGGCCTATAAATTAAAAATGAATGTATTTGCTGCAGATTTTAGTGTACGTTACAATAAATATAAATTTGCTCACGAAAATCCGGATGTACCACTCGATAATTGGCACAATGATAATAATACAATCATTCGTTTAAAGCCTTATATTTCTACTTATGGTGATAAATGGAAAGTAGTATATGGGGTTGATTTGAACTTCGACATCTTAAGCGATAATATTTTTAAAGTCATTCCTATCATTGAAGGTAAATACAGCTTATTTAATAATATGATCATTCCTTACGCTGGAATTGGTGGAGGTGTCAAACAGAATACCTTCAGATCCTTGAATCGACAAAATGAGTTTATTCTATCTGAGATAGATATTAAAAACACAAAGGAGTTTAAGGTGTATGCCGGTATCAAAGGGACGCTTTCCAAAAAGCTTTCCTTTAATGTGCAGGCTTACTCGGCGACTTATGCGGATATGGCTCTATTTGTGAACGATACAATGGTTTCTGATTTTTATCGATTTGATGTGGTTTATGATAAAGTGACAACCTTGGGAATAACAGGAAGTGTTTCTTATCAAGCAGCTGAAAAGTTAAAGATTGACGGAATTGTAACCTACAATAATTATGACGCTGCAACGGAACTTTATGCATGGAATTTACCCGCTCTCGATATCAAATTGAGAGGTAATTATAATTTATACGATAAGATTTACGTAAAGACAGATTTAACCTTAATGGCTGGAAGAAAAAGTCCGGAAGGTTTATTTTTAGCTGCTCCTACAGATGAGGATTTTGAACTTGGATTCTTAGCAGATGCTAACCTGCATTTGGAATACCGCTACAGTAAACGTTTATCGGTCTTCTTGCAATTCAATAATTTGGCAGCTCAAAAGTATGCAAGATGGAACCGTTATCCGGTGCAAGGTTTTCAGGTGCTCGGTGGTTTAACCTTTGCTTTTTAATCGCCAAATTCGCAAGATTGAGTAAAGCTTGTATGAATTGGGAATAATATTTGTTAACTTCATCCTATGCGGATACTGATTATTGGATGGTGTATTATTGGATGGTTCTCGAGTTCCTTCGGTCAATCAAGTGATTTTTTGAAATTAGACTCGATTGTGGGGCGGTACACCGAATTTTCTGTCGATAATTTTGGTCGCGTTTATTTGTGCAAAAATGATGTATTATCACTGCATTATAAATTGAATGATACGATCTATACGGCTTCTTTAAAATCCTTTCGTCCGCGATCATTAGAAAGTACCAAATCATTTCGAACACTCGTTTTCGATCCTGACCGTTCACTTGTCCATTTTTATGACAATACATTGACGGATATTAACGGTGAAATTAATCTAGTTAATGCAGGAATACAGCAACCTATTCTAGTATGTGAGTCCTTCGCTGGAAATAATTTTTGGGTATTAGATGGAGGCTTAATGCGATTAGTGAAGTTGAATCAGGATTTATCAATCGTCTCTCAAACCGAAAATTTGGTAACGCTTTTCGACAGTAACCAAGAACCGAGTCAAATGCTCGAGCAGAATGATTTTCTGTACATCTTACTACCCGAAAAGGGGGTGGCTATCTTTGACGTTTTTGGCACTTTTATTAAAATATATCCAACCCAAGCAAAACGAATAGGTGTGCTCAATAATTATCTTTTACTCTTGCATGATGATCGTGTTGAGGCAATTGACAATAATGGCTTCAGGGCCTCATCTTTCACTTATGCTGTTCCTGCAGGTGTTAAACGGTTCATCTTTTCCAATAATAAAGCCTATTTTTTAGTTGACGATAAACTTTTGATCGGTAAATATCCAAAGTCAACCAATTAATAGCACCATTTCTTTGCAATTATCTTTTGTTTTGGCTCAAATAATAATTGATGGCTGTATATCATCAATCTGAATCACGCCATTCAGGGTATTTCTTTATATTTGTGTTTCGGTAGAACAGCATTGAGGGTGATTTCGATTTCTTGCATGTTATTCAGACCGCACATTTGGAAAAAAAGTAACGAATGAAAAAATTATTTCGGTTTTTTGTCAGCAAACAATTTCTACTCAACATTGTAGCAATCATTATCGTTTGGGTGCTAATCGTAGTCGTGGAAAGTTATTATTTGAAGAGTTCGACAAATTTTGGCGAAAAGGTGGAGGTTCCAACTTTTTATAAAATCCATATGGATGATCTGGAAGAATTTGTCAGTGGTAAAAATATTACCTACACCATTCAAGATTCAGTTTATCTAGATGGATGGCCGAAAGGAACAGTATGTTGGCAATATCCTAAACCTACCGATTCTTCGGGTATGTATGTTAAGTCTGGGCGGGAGATTTTATTATCCGTTGTTCCTGTGAATCCGCAAATGGTGAAGATGCCGAAAGTGGTTGATATGTCGCAACGGATGGCCGAAAATACACTCAACGCCATGGGAATACGCACGAAGATTAGCTATGAGCCAGATCCTGAAGGAGTTGGTTTTGTGAAGAAACAAATGTTTAATGGGGTGAATATTCCTGAAGGAACATCCATTCCAAAAGGAACACGCGTTGATTTAATCGTTGCGAAAGGTAATGATGGGTCAACTTCGGCTTTGCCAAATCTAGTCGGTTTAACAATATATCAAGCACGTGAACGTTTATCAGGCACAACATTGTCCATTCATACTGAATGTGATGGCTGTGTTACTGAAGAGGAAATCGCCACGGCTGTAATTACAAGACAAGATCCAGCGGGCGGAGAAGGTGTGAATGTTGCCGCCGGCGCTACCGTAACAATTTGGGCGTCAAAATAGGCTTCAGTTTGTTTAAAGGACCTAATAGTAGATAGTGAAATGAAAAATATTTTTGTAGCCATTTGTTTGATAATTGGTGCTTCAATTCAAGCGCAAGAAGTGGTGAAACCATTGCTGTATAATACCAATCTTAATGCACCAGGAGAACAAACTAGAGCAAATGAATTAAATGATTTAGATAGTACGTTCATATACATCTACGAATCCCTCCCGCTGCAGCATGCATTTGACGATTTTTCAACGAATAAGTTTGAGACTTTTTCTCAAGACTATGGAGGAGTAGGGGTGACATCTGTGCTCTTCTATCATTTAATGGATGCAACGAATACGATTCCGCAAGATCCGAATGCCATTTTTTGTGATGGTGAATTTGCGCATCATGATACGGTAAAGATTGATGGTGTTGGAGCTTTAATCGAACGGGTGACAGTTTATCCTTTTACCCCTTATGATGTATTTGTGAATGATCTTGATTTTTACCCCGTCGCGGGTGAATTGGTTGAAAACTTATATCAAGAGTGCTATGTGCTCATTGATTCGATTATTGATGGGGTCTTAAACCCCAGTCAGGACACCATTTGGTATAATACATTTCCAGGACCAGCTTATCAGCAAGATAGTGCGCGTGTTTTTACCAAAACAGTCACAGATACCACCACCTTATGGTTAGATAATTATGCGTGCCGAAACTTAACGTTCGCCGTTAACCCTTGGTCGCTTGGAGTCGCAACCCTAGATGGGGTAGATCAATATGGAACACCTTATGAATTTGGAGACCTTACTTCACATGGCATAGCCGACTATTTAACTTCTCGACCAATTGATTTGTCCGTTGCAGGTCCCGGTGATAATGTGTACTTGGATTTTATTTTTCAACCCAAAGGTTATGGAAATATGCCGGAAGCAAATGACACCTTATTGATTGAGTTCTATGATCCAAGTGATGATATTTGGTATAAGATGCCCTTTGCAGGTATAGCCCCAGAAATTGGAGAAAATGTTTGGGATACTGCACGTATTGAAGTACCAGTTTATATGAAGGAAGATGGTTTTCAATTCAGAATTTATAATTATGCATCCCTTTCCGGGTCTCTGGATCATTGGCATATCGATTACGTCAGTCTATCCATTTCGGAATTTTTAGAGATTGGACAATTTGGAGATGTTGCTATTTCGTATCCTGTCAATACCTTGCTTAAAGATTATACGGCTGTACCTTGGGATCATTATGTGAATACAACGGGGAACGAAAAAATGAGAGCAGATATCCCTCTTCTGGTTTATAATTCGGCAAATGTTCCTACAAATTTCGCGAATGGGGAATGGTCAGTTTACAACGAAGGAGTAGTGGAGGGTGCGTTCCCAATCTTATCTACTTATGCGATCGATCCTTCGAATTATGTCGTCTTTGAAAATTATTCTGTCATTCCTATGGAAGAAAGTTTTTATTATGATCAAACGCTCGGTGGTGTGCAAGCTAAATTTGATTTTACAATCAATATTGCTGTTCCGGCCGAAACGTCTAATAATAAATACCGT
>JALQVX010000262.1 GCA_023263555.1 Crocinitomix sp. | reverse complement strand
TTTCAGTAGAGCCGAAAGGGGATAATTTATATGAAGTTAACTTTTAACTAGTTTACTTTTCCAGAAAGATCAGCTCCAGCTTTGAATTTTACTACATTCTTAGCAGAGATTTTGATTTCTTTTCCTGTTTGAGGATTTCTTCCTGTTCTTGCAGCTCTTTTAGAGATACCGAAAGATCCAAAACCTACTAAAGAGATTTTGTCTCCTGCTTTTAACGCTCCTTCTACAGCTGTAGTAAAACCGTCTAATGCTCTTTTAGCGTCTGCTTTAGATAATCCTGAGTTTGATGCCATTGCATCAATTAATTCTGATTTGTTCATAATAAAAATTTATTTATAGTTAAAAAAAATAATGTCAGAGCAAATATATCTGAAATACCTTACCATGCAAGGGGTTCAGGCATAAACACCCTTATTTTGTTAATAAAATTGACATAATGTTGATAAGTGCACCTAAAAACGCATATTCATGAGGGTTTTGAGCATAATTCACTTCTTCAATGTACACTAAATGCTTAGATGAGAACCAATTTCATGTTTTCCATTTTGTTTCCTTGCAAAAATTGCTGGCTCGTCATTCTTTTTTTTCCTTCGAGTTGTAATTCTAAAATTTCAAGCCATCCATCCGCTGTTCCAAAATAAAGGTTGTTATTTTCAATTTTTATCTGACCCGAATGCGAATCAGCCGTAAGGGACTTTTTGGTTTTGAATATTTTCAATGACTTAAGCTGTTGATTTTCGTCTTCCAATTGTGTCCAAGCAGTTGGGTAAGGTGATAAACCACGAATTTTATTGAATAAATCTTCTGTTGTTTCAGTCCATCTTAATTTACAATCAGGTTTAAAGATTTTTGGTGCGTGCTTAATATACTTTTCATCCATGATTTCGGCTTGCGCTTTTGACGAAACGTCTCCTTCCAATATAGCCGTAACAGTTCGTGTTAATAATTTTGCACCTTCAACCATTAATTGGTCATGAATTGTGCCTGCATCATCCTCGTCGCTAATTGGTATCCGAATCTGGTCGATAATTCGCCCTGTATCAATTTCTTTTTCGATAAAGAAGGTCGTTGCTCCTGTTTCTTTCTCTCCGTTGATTACTGCCCAGTTGATAGGAGCAGCTCCTCTATAATTGGGTAAAAGTGATCCATGCAAGTTAATCGTGCCCTTCGGAGGCATATCCCAAACTAATTCGGGTAACATTCTAAACGCAACCACCACAAATAATTCGGCCCGACATTCGCCAAGTTGATCTAGAAATACTGAACTTTTCAGTTTTTCAGGTTGTAAAACCTGCAATTTTTGAGAGAGTGCATAGGTTTTAACTGCAGATTGCTGAATGGATTGTCCTCTCCCAGCGGGACGATCAGGACTTGTAACTACAGCCGTAACTTCAATTCCGGCTTCAACTAATTGTTTTAAGGATTCCACCGCAAAATCTGGCGTTCCCATAAAAATTATTTTTTTAGACATGCGTCATGTATTTTTTTCTGTAATATATAAAATAGCCGATACTCAGAACGGCAAATGTGATAAAGTAAATATATTCTACCCACCAAACATCCCTGATGTTCCAATGCCAGGTATCAATAAAAAGTTGACAACTGATTAAGTAGAGCAGAATAGCGATCAATTCAATTCCAAAATAAATGCGTGATTTGCCCAAACCTGATATGGTGTTATAATAGACGATTGCAATTGAATAGATGAGGATAGAGCCACTAACAAATTGGAGAATAGCCACGCTATCTGTATACACCTTATTCGAAATGTTCGGATTTAGATCAACCAAACTAATTAGAAGTTCGGGATAGAGCAGCGCACCGTGAAAAACGAGAACCATAAAACCAACTGAAAGGATTAAGATTCTATTTTGAACTATTGGCACCAAATTTAATTGCTTTTGTCCCACCAAACTACTGACGATCGTTTTCGTAGAAGCAGCAAATCCAAAAAGCGGGACAAAGGCTAAGAAATACATGTATCGAATATTATGAGAAGCTTCAAGTGCCTCAGGGCCCATTCCTTCTACTTTTGTAAAAAAGACAAGCCAGGTGCTGAGTGCGAAAACACCTTGCAACATGAGCGGATAACTCAATTGAAGCAGCGCAATATGTTCTCTTAATCTAACACTTAGGCCATTTAAACGGTAATTATATATCTTAAACGACGTGTTTTTTATTAAATAAATCAGCAAAAACAGAAAACCGATCAATTCAGAAATGGAAGAGGCTAATGGCGCTCCCACAAGTCCCAAGGCCGGAAATCCGTAATAGCCGTTAATTAAAACATAATCCAAAAAGATATTACACATAGCAATGATTAGTGCAGAGGTCATGATGATAGATGTTCGTCCCAGACCAATGAAGAATCCAACGAGTACAATATGTTGTGTAGCAAAAAGCAATCCCCATAAACGAACATTAATGAAATCCTTCATAGGCTCAGTAATAGGAGAATCTGAATTGAAGTATTCGATTAATTGATTTCCAAAAAGAATAAAAGCAAAAAGAATAAAGGCTGTAATGATCAATTGAAAAATCTGCGTAGCCTTAAGCGTCTCCCCAATTTTGGAAAAGAGTCCTTCACCTTTTTGTCTTGCAATCGTTATTTGAGCGCCATCAGCTAGCCCTCTGCAGAGCATAAAAAAGGCCAAATAAAGTAATGAACCATTTCCGAAAGCACCAATTTCAATGGTTCCTAATTTACTCACAAAAATGCCGTCCGTTATGGTGACAATTGACTGAACAAAAGTACCTAACATGAGCGGAGCGGTAATTTGAATTATACGCTTATACGAGTAGACCTCCATTTATTCAACATGAATCACCAACCCTTTTAAGTATTCACCTTCTGGATGGTTTGCGTTAATCGGATGATCTGCAGGTTGATGCAATTGTTCTAAGATTCGAACCTTACGGTTTGCTTCAATTGCAGCGGCAATGACGGTATTTGTAAATAATAATTTGTCTACCACTTGAGAACAGCTGAATGTAAAAATAATTCCACCTGGTTTAATCTGTCTAATGGCATGTGCATTGAGGCGTTTGTATCCTTGAACGGCATTGTGCTTTGCACTTCTATGTTTGGCAAAAGCAGGAGGATCAAGTACAATTATATCATAATCTTCGGGCAGTTCTTTCATGTACTCCATAGCGTCCGCCACGATCGACTTGTGCTTTTCTGCAGGAAACTGTCCCAATTCAATATTTTCATCTGTTAAGTCAATTGCTTTTTGCGAAGCATCTAAGGAGTGGACGAGGCGCGCTCCTGCGTTTAATGCAAACACCGAAAATCCTCCAGAATAACAGAAGGTATTCAGGATTTTTTTGTCTTTTGCATAGCGACCGAGCAATTTTCTATTCTCGCGTTGATCAATAAAGAAACCTGTTTTTTGGCCTGTAATCCAATTGATGGCAAATTTATTTCCATACTCTAAAGCGATTTGAGGCGTTTCAACCTCTCCATAGATAAAGCCATCTCCTTTATAATCGGGGTAATCCTTTGGAAGGGTTCCGGTACATTTCAAATAGATAGAGTTCACTTTATCGCCCATTACAGTTAAAAGTGCATCTTTAATTTTATCGAAATCTAAATACATGCCAATGCTGTGGCATTGAATAACTAAATTACCGTTATAACAATCAATAATTAAACCTGGTAAAAAATCACCTTCCGCATGTATAAGGCGAAAGATGGTTGTCGCTTCTGTTAATGTCGGATCAGTATCTGCCAATCCTAACGATTGTCTTAATTTATAAGCAGAGCGAATACGATTTTCATACAAATTATCAGATAGCAATTCATTTTCGAACAAAAGAATGCGCACCATAATACTTCCTGTTTGAAAATGACCGTATCCCAAATGTCGCCCTCTATGATTTTGAACGTCCACAAGCGAGCCTTCTGTGATTTCTCCAATGCGTTCTTGAATAGCACCAGAAAAAATCCATGGATGGTTGCGAACAATCGATCTATCTTTTCCTGATTTTAATATGATTTTTGGTAATTCCACTTGCCTAAATTAAATGAATTGCAAAATTAGCATTTCGGATGTTATAAGCATCCTTCAGAGTCGTGAAATAAAATTATCCATTCATGATTAGTCTTTCATCACTACAAATGATAATCGATTTTCGGCAGTCTCAATAAAAATGAGGTAAGATCCCGGAGCTAGATCCTCCATATCAATCAAGATAGACGAAGAAGGATCTACCTTTTTTTGTGTAATTTGCTTGCCATCCATACTCAAAATTGTCACCGTTTGAGCCGTTGTATTGGCGTCAAGATTGATGATCAATTGATCCGTAACAGGATTAGGATAGTAGTTAAAAGGGATTGTATTTCTTTCATTCAGCCCGCTTGTTAAAATGGATTCGCAAGAAGAAGTGTCTGTGCATTCGCCGTCGTTCACAATCACTGCATAATTTCCATTTGCGTCAGGCGTAAAACTTTGATCATTAGCTCCAATAATTTCCATCCAATCATTGTCGCAGTCAACCCATTGGTAGGATGCTCCATCTAAAGTAGCTACTAGTGTTGGATCTTCATTTGAGACACTTACATCCACACTTAGAAAAGTAAGTATTATGGTAATAATACTATCACAACCCGCGTCATTCAAAATAATATCTGTATACATTCCCGGCTCATAATATGTGGTGTCACCGCTGGGAACTGTGTAAGATCCACACACTTCCTCGCTAATTTCTGATTCAGTTGCTTCTAAAATTGTTAGTATAATTGTAATTATACTATCACATCCTGCCTCATTTTCTATAATAGCTGTGTAGGTGCCGGATTCGGTGTAAGTATCAACACCACCAGGAGCGGTGTAGGTATAGCATGCTTCTTCAATAAGGGTGGAGGTGGAGGAATTTATAATCGTCAAATCAATATTTATAGTACTATCACAGCCGCTTGCATTTGGAATGATGTCAATAAATGATCCTGATTCGGTGTATGTCATTAATCCACTCGGAACGGTATATTCATCACAAGCGGTTACTTCAATATTCGATTCTGTATGATATCCTAATTCAACAGTGATCGTCAGGATACTATCACAGCCTTCAACCGAATAAAGAGTATCATTATAAATGCCCGAAATATAATAGGTCTCATCACCACTCGGAACGGTATATTCGTTGCAACCCGAAACGCTCATTTCTGTTTCAAAAGAGCCTATCGTTAAATCAATCGTCATGATACTATCGCAACCAGTCACAGAAGTTAGCGTGTCCATGTAAACACCACTTGAGAAGTAGGTTTCATCTCCGCTCGGAACGGTGTAACTGATACAGGCACTGACGCTAAAGTCATCATAGTATTCATTCCCTAAATCAGCACCAGTTACCCAGTTTGAAATAGCTCCATCCAAGGCAAATGTTAAAAGCGTTCCGTCAAAACTGTCAGCTGCTTGATCAAAAAGAACCGTTTCTAAAGGATTTACGCCGCCAGAGATACCTTGGTTAAATTTATAATAGGCGACTAATTCTTCAGGAATTACACAAAATTCGTTCAGCATATTATCACTTATTTCATCCGCTGATCGAGCATAATTCCAAACACGCACTTCATCAATTGTTCCATCAAACAAACGAGCGTCATCCACACGTTTACCAATTCTTAAATCGGTACCAAGTACTGTGTTTGTCGTGGTAGGGATAGAGCTGCTAATATCAAGAACTCCGTCAACATAGAGGCTATAAGGTGCTGGTAAGATCGGATTATAAACTACAGCAACATGATGCCATTCACCGTCATTGATTGGAATGGTGCCGCTTAATCCTGAACCGCCTACTTCTATACGAATGGCGTTCGACCAAAGAATATTGAATGTAAATCGTCCCCCTGTTACAAATGTGCCCCAATCAGTTATTATCTGTTGAACTCCCCCTAATCCCGGATCGCAATTCGCTGTTGTCTTAATCCAAGCTTCAACTGTACGGGCATTATTACTTGAAATGCCAGGATAAGTTGTTGCAACATAATCATCTATTCCATCAAAATTTAAGGCATTTTGAGCGTAGGTATGGCTCAAAATAAAAAATAGGAGCAATGCAGAAAATCTTTTCATATCTATAATTACAGTGGGGAGGCAGCAAACTTAATAAATAATCTTGATATGAATGATTCTATTAATGAGCATATTAACAGATTGAGCATATTTCAATCTATGCCTATCGCGACGCAGCAATGAGACAGATAATCACAAGCAATAATAAAAAACTAAGGTAAAATTTGGTAGGAGAAAAATCAGAAAAAGGAGGTCTTTCACTCAAGGGATGCACTACTTTTTCATTGGGTTGCATCAATAGATCATAATTGGATGAATTGTCATTTGGGATCTGAATTAATTTGCGTTTCCGAACGGCATATACAAAGATGAGAAGGGCAATTGGGAAAAATAGAGTGATTGCTTCATACGGTGCAAACGCATTACTCGTTTCATGCACGAGTCACCATGAACATCCAATACAATCATCTAATAAACCAACTAACCCCATGCTTAAAACTAATCATTTATTTTTTAGCAATTCGATTAAACCCTAAATTTTGATCAATTTTAATAAGCTTTGCAGCAAAACTCAAATCGTAGGGCACTTCTTTGATCTCTGCTTTTGTAGGCATCCGTTGCCAAATACTCAGATCTCCTTCTTTATAACCTCTTTTGCTATCGAGGTAATAAATCGATAATGTATAAATATCCGTAGGAATTGGATTTTCGTTAAATGCAATGAAGGCGATTTGATCTGTTTCTATGCTAAACAAAATCTCTGTAACTACTCCTTTGCAAGTTGAGCAACCGAATGTTTTTTGAAGTTAGTTGCGTTCTCCCCCAGAACTTGAATCGAATCACCAATTTGGATGAGTCTTTTTTGCTCGAAGGATATCGGTTTATAATTAGAATCATACCGGCTTATATGCAATGATTTATTTTTCTCAATCCTATTAAATGTAGATAAGCTGTCCGTCGCTCTTTCATCTTGATTTGATGAATCATACCCTTTGTTTTGGTCATTGCATGAAAAGGAAAACAATATCAAACATCCGCAAGCGAATAGCTTAACTCCGATCATGAACGCCCACCAAAAATTGAACTTCCAACGCGCACCATTGTGCTGCCTTCTTCAACAGCAATCAGATAATCGCCGCTCATGCCCATAGAGATTTCAGAAAAGTAAGGAGCAAATTTAAATTGGTTGTTTTTAAGCAAACTGAAATAATTGGCAAGCGTAGCAAATTCTTGCCGAACTATTTTGGCATCATCCGTAAAAGTAGCCATACCCATCACCCCAACTATGCGTACATTTTTGAGCTGGTAAAAATCGGCAGAGCCCAAGAGTTCGACGACTTCTTCGAAAGAGAAGCCGAACTTCGTATCTTCGTTTGCAATGTGAAATTGAAGCAGGCAATCAATAATACGCTCATTTTTTAGGGCTTGCTTATTTATTTCTTCCAATAGTTTTAACGAATCAACACCATGAATCAAATGAACAAATGGGGCTATGTATTTTACTTTTTTGGATTGGAGATGGCCGATCATGTGCCAATGAATATCTTTAGGAAGCGCTTCAAATTTCTCAGCTAATTCTTGCACTCGATTTTCTCCAAAATGGCGTTGCCCAGCATCATATGCTTCTTGTAAAAAAGGAAGCGGTTTTGTCTTTGAAACTGCAACAAGCTGCACTTGCTCAGGTAAACTACTTTTTATCCGGTTTAAATTTTCTTTTATCATGATGTGTTAACTAATCGTCAAGAGGAAAAATAGTGAGTCCACTTCTAATCTTAGGTTCTATCCAAGTCGATTTTGGAGGCATGATCAACCCTTCATCCGCAACCTTCTTTAAATGCTCAATCGAGACGGGGAATAAACCAAACCCTACTTTTGCTTTGCCTTCGTCCACAGCTTCCTTGATCCCATTCATTCCAGCCCGTCCATCAATGAAGAAAATGCGATTATCCGTTCTCAAATCACTGATGTTTAATACCGGAGCTAAAATGTTTTTGGTCAAAATATCGGTATCTAATCGGTAGACAGGATGCAGTCGATCAAATGTTCCCTCTTTGGCGGTAAGTTTATACCATTGTCCGTCGAGATACATGCTAATTTCGTGCAGTCCAAAAGGCGAAGCATCTTCATTTCTGATTTTGGTGACTAAAAAAGACTGAGCTACTTGCTCTATAAAAGCAGCGATCGTGAGTCCATTTAAATCTTTTATCAGTCGGTTGTAATCGTAAATTTTCATGCGATCTTCAGCAATATAACAGGCCAGAAATTGATCTTGAAATGGACTTGTTTTACGTTCAAGTGTTTGGCTATGTCGAGCAGATGAAGCGCAACGGTGATGTCCGTCTGCAATATATAAATCTTTCATTTTATCGAAACAGATCTCAATTTTTTCAATGAGTTGTTCGTCTTCAATAATCCATAATTCATGTTTGCCCTTATCCCATGAACTGAATTCATATTCGGGACGATCGAGCATGATAAATGCATAGAGTTTATTCAGGTCCTCATTTGGCTGATGAAAAAGGAGAACAGGTTCTACATTAAATTCAACGATTTTTAGAAAATGAGAAAACATTTCTTCCCGATCTGTTAAGGTATCTTCATGTTTTTTAATACTACCGTTGTTGTATTCATCCACCGAAGCACCACCAATAATACCGGTGTATTCGTGTCCATCAATTGTCTGACGGTAAAGGTAAAAACATGCTTTTTGGTCTTGCATGAGAATACCTTCGCGCAAAAATTCATCAAATTTATTTCTTACTTTTTGATAGCGTTCAGGCGTATTCGGTTCCGTCTTATCATCTGTGTGAAATTCGGGATTGATCACATGTAAAAAGGTATAGGGATTATGTTCTAACTTGGCTTGGAGAACCGTTTTATTATAGGCATAAAATGGGCGTGTTGCCACTAAATAAGCTTTGTCTCGTGTCGGACGGATGGCTCTGAAAGGCGTAATTACAGTCAATTTAGAATAGAATTAATTTGCACTACGAAGTTAGTAAGTTGCTATTGATTAGGCTGTCATTTTTTATTCTTTTTTGCATCTGATAAGAAATTTGTTTTTTAGTAAAATTCCAGAGGTGAATATTTAATCGCAAACACGGGTATTTAGCGAAAATAATAAGGTCAACAAATACGCACATTATTCCACGTTTTCTTCAATACCTGTTGGGCCAGTTTTTTTCGCCACCATTACATAGGCAAAAACAAGAACAGGGAAGATGTAAAAAGGAATAAAGTGGATTAAGTACTTGGATCCTATAAAGAGCACTAAAATGCTAGCCGCGACATAAATTATTCCCTTTTTCAAATTGATTCTTTTATAGTCGAGGAAGATGATTAAAGGCGAACCGACCAATGAATACAGGATGG
>JALQVX010000252.1 GCA_023263555.1 Crocinitomix sp. | reverse complement strand
ATGAACAGAATCAATTATCCCAGCCTAGACTTTGGCATAACAAACTTATGTAACTTTAATTGCGATGGCTGCAATAGGTTTAACAACTTTCAATTTTCATGCCAATCCGTACTTCGCAAATAATAATTCCTTTTTTACTACCAACTGCTACTGGATCCACCTCCGCGAGAACTTCCTCCTCCAAATGATCCACCAGAAAACCCACCACCGCTGGAACGACTTCCACCGCCAAAACTTCCTCCACCGAAACTTCCTCCACCGAAACTTCCTCCACCACTATAATATCCCCGCGAAGATGATTTTTGCTTACGCGGTATTTTATAGGTCACAATATGTTGATGACCACAATTTTTACATTGATATTTTTTTTCACCTGAACCACTAGATGTGTATGTGGCCGCGCGAATCGTTTTATCGTAAAGTTTCGTATAGGTTTTAAAGCCACATTTTATACACTTTTTATATTGGGTGAACCATTTCTTGTACGGTAAAATGACAATTTCTGTACCTGCTATATTGGTCCATACATCATAATCGATCGACTTTACAATTTCTTCAGATATTTGGCCTTGAGAAAGGTATTGGTCCTCTTCCTCTTCGCTTAGTTTGTGCAGAAGGTCACCCGTTTCAAATCCTATCCGATCCATATTTCTCCATTTATGCGATTGCTTTCGGGCTAAAATCACCAATAAAATGAACGGAATGGGAAGGAGGATTGCAAAAATCAGCAATGTCCAAACTTTCATGATGCGATAGCGCTTGTGCAAATCTCGCGTAGTAAAGGCTATGATTAGAAAGATAAAGTAAAGGACAGTTACGAAAGCACAGAAGACAGCGTAGATTATAAATGAGGAAGTTTGGTAAAACGGGGTCGGTTCATAATTCCCATAATCTGTGTAATAATCATTTCCATTATTCACATCATTCGGATCGGAATCGTATAAAACAGCTTTTCCGTTGAGGTGATTTTCAACACCTTGGACACCTCTTATGACTCCTGTATTATAATCGTTTTGTTTGAAATAAGGAATCATTTGATCTTGCTGAATCGTGTATGAATCTGCATCTGTCAATACTGATTCCATTCCTCGACCGGTAATAAATGAAACGTTGTGAATATCATTTACCACAAGAATTAGCAATCCGTTTTCGGTGTCCTTATCTCCAATTCCCCAAAGGTTAAATAAATCAGTCCCCCATGGTCGCGGTTCATTTCCTCCAATGGAGTTCAGACAAACGACCATGATTTCATAATCCTTTTCGGCTTGCAAGCGATCGGTGATTTCTTGAATTTTTTCTTCAGCAAAATCAGCTAAAAGAAAATGTGGATCACAGACATTTTTATTTTCTAAAAACTTGATGTTGGGCACATCATTGATATCTGTAATACTGCCATTCGTATTGATCTCGGCGTAGTATTTCTTGGCATCACTCTTTGGTAAACCTTTGTAATAGTCATCTTGTGCAAAGTTGATTGAACCAAAAAATAAGAGGAAACAGATGAATAGGGAAAGCTTATTCTTCATTATAATAGGGTTGTATTTCGTATTCTGGGAATTCACCTTTACTTTGCTTTACCAAAATATTGTACGCTTTCACGGCGTCGTTATACGATTTTTTTTCGAAAGCTATTCGGTTTTCTGCGCCCTCGATTTGGACGAGCATCACTTCAACATTGTCGGCAGAACCTTGTTGGCGAACGATTTTTTTTGCTTCTGCCAGCGCCTCTTCTAATTGTGACTCGAGTTTGTAGCGTTCAGAACCATTTGCCGTTTTTAACTTTTCCCTTAATCGGTCAATCTCTTTATTTAAGGCATTCAAATCACTATTGTTCCCATCTACCGCATTAAACAAATCAGGAATCATATTATTTCGCTGATCGATTGCTGTTTGCACGAGATCAAATTTTGCATTCACATCTTCTTGGGCAACAATTAATTTCGTCTCTAATTCACTGCTTTGCGCGGAAGATGTGCTGGAAGACTTCATAAAATAGAAAATAAGGAGCAATGCTAAAACACCTCCTCCAAGATACAAAAAGAGCTTTTTTGATTTTGATTCACTTCCTGCGATCTTTTTATTCTTATTGATCGCGCTTAAGACGTTGATCGCAATTTGATCAGTTGGATCGGTCAGCAATTCTTTACGGGCATAATACTCCGCTTTTTCACGTGCTTTTTCGTCGTCATCCTCAAGCCATAACATTTGGTAGGATTTCGCAAGTACTGAATTGCTATTCGGCAGGTACGGATTGATTTGTGTTGCTTTTTCGGCATCTGCAATCGCATCATTAAAATTCCGTGCCTTTAAATGGTCCTGTGCCATTTTCAGATGCACATGCGCTTTGGCTTGCAACTCATCCCATTCTTCCTCCGATAAGCCCATGCTAATGGCTAATTCCTTTAATTCGGAAAGTGTTAGTGGCCGTTCAGTCAAAGAGTCTCCCTCTGCTTGTTCGACAACCGTTCGTATATGTTCCTTAAATTTATCTTCGTTGTATGCTGCAGCCATAAGTTTTTTGTTTCTGTTTCGAAAATAATTAAACTATTTCGATTTCGACGTCATCTATAACTATGAGATCTCCCTTTTTTAACTTGTTCCTTTTGCGAAATTCAACTTCACCATTCACACGAACAAGGCCATCCTCTATGATCATTTTGGCGTGACCACCGGTTTGAGCAAATTGTTTGATTTTTAAGAGTTTTATTAATTCGATAAAGGCTTCATTATCGCGCAGTGTAAATTTATCTTTTTGCATTTTTATAGTAGTTAATGATTTTAGTAGCCGCTTGATAGGATGTGGTTTTACCTGACTTTAAGGCTGAACTTTGTTTTGTAATTTCTTCTTGAATACCTGAAGTTGCAGTAAATTCTTTTAATAACTGTTCCTTCACGGTTTCGTGCATCCAATAAATCTGTTGTGCGTCTCTATTTTTATTTTTTGCGCCATTACTTGTCACCAATTCATTGAAGGAGGTGATGATATCCCACGTTTTTTCAATCCCTCTTTTTTCAGATGAACTCACTGTTTCCACACGTGGAATCCATTCATTGCTCTTAGCGGGGAAGAGATGAAGTGCGTTCTTGTATTCAGAACGTGCTAAGTTTGCTTTTTTGACATTTTCGCCGTCCGCTTTTGTGATGAGAATAGCATCTGCCATTTCCATGATGCCCCTTTTGATGCCTTGTAATTCATCCCCTGCTCCTGCTAACATTAATAATAGAAAGAAGTCAGTCATGGAGTGTACTTCTGTTTCGGATTGTCCCACACCAACCGTTTCAATTAAGATGACTTCAAATCCTGCCGCTTCGGTTAGTAAGATCGTTTCTCTTGTTTTACGGGCAACACCACCTAATGAACCGCTCGTTGCAGTTGGTCGTATATATGCGTTTGGGTGAACGGCAAGGTTGTTCATTCTTGTTTTGTCTCCTAAAATACTTCCCTTAGAGACTTCACTACTCGGATCAATAGCCAAAACAGCTACCTTTTTACCCCGTTCGGCAAGAAATAAACCAAACTCCTCAATGAAAGTACTCTTTCCAACACCTGGAACGCCTGTAATGCCAATACGAATTGAATTGCCACTATAGGGCAAACAGGCTTGGAGAACTTCTTGACCTAAGGCCGCTTGCTGCACTTCACTGCTTTCGACTAAGGTAATTGATTCACTCAATACACCTCGATTATTGGCTCTAATACCTGTTACGAGTTGATCCAATGTCAACGATTCTGTATGCTTTTTACGATTAGCAATCAGTCGCTCAATAGCTTCGTTATTTGGCTTTTTTGGTGTTGACATTTCTGCATTTTTATTGCCGCTTTTTGTTTAGGGCAATGATTTGTAATGGCTTATCCAATCTGATCGTGTAATATCTCGGAGTAAGCGGTATAAATCTTCTCCGTAAATATAGTCAGTTAAAACATTTTTAATTCCATACACCGAATCTAAATATACCATTTGATTATAAGCCGGTTTATAGGGCTCACTGCTCCAGCCATATTGATCATAGGCGAGCGGATGTTCTTTATACCTCAATTTCCAAAGGGAATCAAAGGCGGGGGCATAATAATTCGAAATCCGATCATAATCATCCTTCACTAAAAAACAACTATCCACATCATTTTTGACAAATAGATTTTCGCGTTTTAAATTGACAATTCCGGGATAATAGCCCATTGCCGTATACATAAAAACTTGCCGGTTGACATTTTGAACACTCACAATTTGATCACCCCGAGTCGATAAAAAAGCAAAGGTTAATAAATCCGAATTTGTAGACACCATCAGTCCAACTGCCAAATGCGTTTGTTTGACAGCAGGTTGCTTCTTCTCACTTGAAAGTGAGATGAGGGACAGCAAAACTATGAGTGCTAAGTTTCTGATTCTCTATTTTTTAACGCTTTATTTTTCTTTTATTAACCGCTCTATCAAAATTCGCACCGAAGCTGGTATAAATGATAAGATGTTCGTTTTCAGTTTGTTTACTTCTTAGTACGGAAAAATGGCGTGAAAGTTTTACCTATGGCTTAATTGAGCGGAAGACTTGACAGTCGAATGCGAGTTTGACGCGTCATTCTGTCATAAAATCTTCAATGGCATAGTGATTGACTGAGTAAAGGAAACTAAAATTAAAAGAAAAAATGGCAACTAAAGGAACGGTAAATGTACAAACGGAGAATATTTTTCCATTGATCAAGAAGTTCTTGTACAGTGATCATGAAATATTTTTACGTGAATTGGTCTCTAACGCGATTGATGCAACAAGTAAATTAAAGGTATTGCACGGTGCAGGTGAAGTGAAAGGAGAGATAGGAGATGTAAAAGTTGAGGTTATTGTTGATAAAGAGGCAGGTACCTTAACCATTAAGGATAAGGGAATCGGGATGACAGAGGAGGAGATTGAAAAATACATCAATCAAATTGCATTTTCAGGAGCGGAAGAATTTGTAAAAAAATACGAAGGCAAAGAAGGCGCTGAACAAATCATTGGACATTTTGGTCTTGGTTTTTATTCGTCATTCATGGTTTCGAGTAAGGTTCAAATTAAAACTTTATCCTTTAAAGAAGGATCGCAAGCGGTTCAATGGGAGAGTGATGGAACACCTGAATTTGAAATTTCAGATATTGAGAAAACAGATCGTGGAACAGAGATCGTATTGCATATTGCGGAAGATTCAAAAGAGTTTCTAGAAGATGACCGCATCAGTGGTATTCTCAATAAATACTGTAAATTTTTACCGGTAGAAATTAAGTTTGGAACGAAGACGATTAAAATTGACGATCCTGCTGGAGAAACAGACGAAGAAGGAAAAGTTAAGCGCGTTGATTCGGAAGTTGACAATATCATCAATAATCCACATCCAATTTGGACCAAGGCACCTGCCGATTTGACGGATGAGCAATATAACCAATTTTACCGCGAGTTATATCCAATGACCTTTGAGGATCCAATGTTCCACATTCACTTGAATGTAGATTATCCTTTTAATTTGACAGGTGTATTATACTTTCCGCGCTTAAAAGAAAATATTGAAGTTCAAAAGAACAAGATTCAATTGTATTCCAACCAAGTGTTTATTACGGATTCAGTTGAAGAAATCGTTCCTGAATTTTTAACCTTATTGCACGGTGTCATTGATTCACCAGACATTCCTTTAAACGTTTCGCGCTCTTATTTACAAGCGGATGGAAATGTGAAAAAAATCTCTGCACACATCACGAAAAAAGTTGCGGATAAACTGAATGGAATGTTCAAGGATGATCGCGCTGACTTCGAGTCAAAATGGGATCATTTGAAAATTTTCGCCGAGTATGGAATGTTGACAGACGATAAGTTTTATGCAAAAGCAGAGAAATTTACGCTTGTTAAAAATTCAAAAGGTGAATATTATACATTGGAAGAATATCAAGATAAAATTCGTCCTATTCAAACCGATAAGGATGATAAATTAGTTGTGCTTTACGCAAATAATGCAGATGCGCATCACCAATTTATCACAGCGGCTGAAGAGCGTGGTTATGACGTTTTGATTATGGACAGTCCGCTTACTCCGCATTATATCTCTTTATTGGAGAGTAAATTGGATAAGGTAAGTTTTGCCCGTGTCGATTCTGATACCTTGGACAATTTGATCAAAACAGATGTTGAGATTCCTTCTAAATTATCGGACGACGAAAAAGAGAAATTGAAAGAAATTTTCGAAGAGGTTGTCAACAAAGATAAATTTACCATACAGTTTCAAAATATGAGTGAGACGGATGCCCCAATTGTGATTACACAACCCGAGTTTATGCGAAGAATGCAAGAACAACAACGCATGGGCGGCGGCGGAATGAACATGTTTGGCTCTTTCCCTGAAATGTACAATATTGCGGTGAATGCGAACCATGAAACGGTGGGCGCTATTCTCAAAAAGCAAAAAGATAATCGAACAAAAGTGGCGAAGCAATTAACTGATTTGGCTATGCTTTCTCAAGGTATGCTAAAAGGTGCTGAGTTAACTGCTTTCATCAAACGAAGTGTCGATTTAATTAAATAACACGTTTTCTTATAGATTAAATAAAGAGCTGCTCGGAGAAATTTGGGCAGCTTTTTTTTTCCTGGTGACTAGTGATTGGTAATTAGAAATTGGTCACTAGTTTTTTTGGCGGGGTGGTCTCAGCCTGCGGGTGTTTCGCAATCCTTCAACCTATCAACCATTCAAATCATCAAATCATCAGCCAATCGAATCATCAAATCATCAACCAATCAGATCATCAAACAATCAGATCATCAGACCATCAAATTAGGATCAATAATTACCAAACCAAACCCATCCGGATCTAACATAGCCACTCCATTTCTTCTCCAATACGGATTTTTTGTTCTATACCTTTTAATGTTTGCAAATTTGGCTCTTGCGATTATTGCCTCATATTCTTCCGAAGTTTCGGGATAAAACACCAGTAAATCATCTTCATCCGGTCGGTGAAGCGGCGGTTCCCATGAAACTGTGAATTCAAGATGCCAACCAACAGGTGAATTTAAAGCATCCGGTAATCCGATAAATACACCGTCAAATCCTTGGTGATTTTCAAATTCACCTAACACTTCTAGTCCAATTATTTGCACATAAAAATCAATGATCGGTTGTAAAACTTGTGTATGTCTAGCACTTCTAAATTTCATTTTGTTTTAACTAAATAAATCCATTGGACCTGCAATTTTTCGTTCT
>JALQVX010000228.1 GCA_023263555.1 Crocinitomix sp. | reverse complement strand
AAACAAGGACGGGATATTCAGTGGTTGCTGGAATGAAATCCACCTTTTTCCATTCTGTTCTTTCATCAGCTTTCCAATTACAACGGGACTGACTGTAGTCATAAATAGGGTGGAATACGTAAATGTCATTACAATTATTGCGTTTATACGATTGGTTCAAAGAATCAATCAAGACTATGGGTTGGTCTGATTTTACTTCGGCAATATCGTTGAAATACCATTGGTTGACGGTTAGAATTTCTGCCTCCACCAAATCCTGTAACCATCCAGCCATAGCTTTCTCCCATTCAAGGAGTTCGCATTCGAAATTATGCGAATATCCACAATAAATAAATGTCTTTCCGTCTTTATGGTTTGCTAAAAACGCTGCAATATTTCGGGCTTGTTCTTGTTCACGGACTTTGCCTTGATCTGGCAAGTTTGTTTCATAGGGAAAAAAGATAAAACCAAGTTCAATAGCCTCCCTTAATAGGAGTCCAAAAGTCGGCTCTTTGACATAGTTCCCAATGTCTCTAGTTGGAAAAATAGGTTGCTCAAAGTGCTTGGCATACGTCAATGCCTCTAACCCAAAATATCGGTAATTAGCATCCCAAAGTCCTTTTAATAAGGTGCGCGCAAAACGCCTATGTGTTGGGTAATGATGAGCTTCACTGAGCATCAATATATCAGCTGAGGCAGCTTGCTCGAGAATATAGGATGTGGCGTCAACTGTGGCATATTCTCGAAAGAGTGCTTCGTAATCAAGTTCGCTTGTCTCTGGTGGGAATTCATGGAGTAATTTCATTCGCGCAACACCTGAAACATAAGCGAGGTGACTTGGATCGGTTTCTCCATCTTCCATGTTCAATTCATCTGTGAACTGATAACAAGAAGGGGCGATCCAAGAATTGGAGATATCTGCCATGTCGCTGGGTTCAGGTCTTGCTCCACAGGAAACAAGAAGGAAACAAGTAATGCGTGAAAGCCACCTTAATTTTATTCGTTTCCTTTTTTGAATTGTCATTGATCTGGGCTTTTTTGGTTAAGTAGTTTTGACAAACATAAAACATTAATTTTAAAAAAGCAAAAATAAAATAAAATAAAATAAAATAAATTGTATGCTTTTGATATGGTCTTGAGGATAGATTATGATAACGTCACTCAAATAGGATAGGTTTCATTAAATGATCGGATGTTAATGAGGCGTTATGCGTGAAAGGGATGTCACGAAGAGAATGCATCAGTTGACTTGCATTAAGGTTGCTCGGTCTCCATTTAAATAGAAGTGGTTGTCGGGAAGACAAAAAGTAAGCAGGTAAATTTTCGCTGTCTACATTCATTAACCCAAAACTTATGAAAAAGTAACGACACTTACTCTGTTTGCCTGCTCATCACAAAATTAATGAAAATATCACGGTATTCTTAAGATCTATTCTTTTAATAATTAACAGACCACATTCTTTTAGGTAGATATTTAACACCTCTAATTTGAAATGAATAAAAGTGGAGCACGGGCCTAACCACATGCTCAGCCTATTAACCCATTCTCCCACGGGTCCTCACTCAAATTTTATATTTAGTTGGAAGCTGTTCTCCATTATTGCAGTGGCCATCTCTTTCTTATTGATGTTGTTTGGATTCAGTCAAATCTAAATAAAAAAGCGAAATTTAAAATAAAATAAAATATTTTTTCTTTCAACTAAATTTTATACTTTCACTTCTTTAAGATCCTTATGCATCCAATTCAATCCCTTTTGAGCCAAATCAATGAACAAGAACTGTGGACTGAAAGTATTCAGTTAAAAAGAAATGCCTATTTAGTGCGTCCTGGTCAAGTCGCCACGAAACTTTATTATGTCGAGTCGGGTAGTCTCCGCGTAGGATTGTTAAATGCAGAAGAAGATCATACGATTCGATTTGCCTATCAAGGTTCTTTTTTTGGTGCATTGGATTCTTTTATTGACGAGAAACCCACACGCTATTCAATTGAGGCTTTGAAAAAGCAAAAGGAATTGATCTAAAAAGAACAAAAACGGCAATCAGCATCAGCAAATTTCTAAAATTACGCATGGGAGATACACTTCGCGTCGTGATTTACCATAATGAACGGCATTTGGCACAGGCGGGTAGGGCAGTTGAGGTCTAAATTTAATCAAGTTAAATTTTGTTTTTTTGAACTGAAACAATCATCTAAAAATGATCACGCACTTCGTACGGATCAAAAATAACTGCGCCATCCGTTTTGTAAAAGCCAAAAGAATTAAAAAAACTGACTTGTAATTTCTCGTTAACGAGCTCAACACGGTGGTAACGAACAGGAACAATTTCCTTTCCTTCTTGGTTGAAAATTCCGACATGTGAGTTTTCATGCAATAAATACAAATTAGTTGATATTGGTTCTATCCTCTGAAAAGCCAAAGATTTATTTAAAACACCGTTATAGAGATAATCAAAATGGTCATAATTGACGATCAAAAAATTTTCTTCAATGGCTTTGATTTCTTTGAAGGATCGATCATTGATTTGTTTGCCATCTAGGGTATAAATGTCACAGTTCTGATCTGCTTTTCGACATTTGTAAAATTTTGAATTATAGACGCTAATCGAAAAGTAAAGTGGAGGAATGATCACTTCGCATTGTTCATTCATCAAACCACTTCCCGCTTTGACACTGAAAATAAATTGATCATTTAAAGGTCGCAGGCGAAACACTTTTTCGTTGAATAAAAAATCACCATTGTTACCAACTGGTCCTTTGCGTTTTTCAATTTCTCCCCAAACCATATTTGGTGTCACAAATTCGAGTTTATCATAAATCGGTTTGCATAAGGTATCGCCTTTAAAATTTAAAAGTCCTTGACCTCCATTTGCGCCTCTATAAATCAAGGCCTCGTTTCCCATATCAACGATTTGTTCGAGCGCTTTACTAACGTACGTTTCCTCAATGAGTGAATATAAACGCATTTTCCCGCCTTTATTGAGTAGAAAAAGTCCTGATTCTAGTGAGTAGCCCATAATCTTACTCTTCTTGGGCAGTATTTTTTCATCTTTCATATTTAAGAGTTGCGTGTTGCGTGCACGATCTTCATAAATCACATAATGTTCGGACGTTTCAATAATTTTTTTGCACTCATTTTCCGCGATCAACGTATCTGATCCACCATTAATGAGCATCATTCCGCGGCTGGTAACGATTGCGTACAAATCATTGCCAATCACTTCAATCCGTTTGGATTTGTAGAAAGGTAAACCTTCTCCCCCGGCTGGATCTAAGATTGTTTTTTTACCTGCTTTGACAACATTTGCCCAATTGTCGGTGAAGGGTTGAATTGTGCCGTATTCAAACGCAGTTATTTCGCGGAGGTTAGTGTCTACTAAAGCCCAATTGTCATTGCCCTGTTTTCGTGCGAACCATTTCCCCTGATAATAATGCTCAAATTCGCGGTATTCGGTTTGTGTTAATTGGCCCGTATTTTTCGTGTAGATATAATTTCCATTAACCGAATTACTTACTCTAAAAAAGGTTTTTTGATTGTGTTCGATCCGTTCTATATGGCCATAAATGAGCGGCACAATAACATGCATCCCTGTGTCAATAACACCCCATTTATTGTTTCGCATGACAATGGCTAGATGATCTCGGAAAGGTTGCGCGAGCTGGAAAGCGGTGTCATTCATTTGTTTGCCATCCTTATTGATGTAAAACCATTCTCCATCTTCTATTTCAATGAATTTTTCAAAGGGATTGATCTTGTATTGAACGCAACCTAGATTTTCAAAAAAGGTAAGTGAGGTACATACCGTTTTCTGATTTTTATTGGGTCGAACATTTAATTGGCCGCCTTTACAAATTAAAAGCATGTCATCTTGGTAGGCGTCGTAATAGGTTAGATCCTTGTGTTGTATGACACCATTTTTGTCGATAAGAATGGGTGATTGTTCATAGGCTCTAGCTAAAGCATAATCCTTAAAATCATTCAAGTTTAATGCCTGAAACATGCGTGAGCTAACCATTCTTTTTTCTTTGTGATTGGCGATTTGAACAGGAACTTGAAAAGCACCATGTGTGCCGCTTCCTATGATGTGGACCATACCTTTCTTAAACAAGAGTGGTGATATTGAAGGGCTCACCGCATAAGGTCTTACTCGATAGGTTTTGGTGAAATCAGTGCCGGAAGCATGTTCTATGACTTGAAATTGAGGTCGAATCCAGACAGAGTCTGTCGTGTCTTTTAAACCCCAATTTCCGCGATATTCAATTAAGCTATCATCCTGCATTCTGCTTAATACCGGTCGGAACCAACCGTATTCTTCTCGGTTCATTTCCCTATCGGAGGATGGTCCTCCAAATCGGGCTGTAATTGATCGTTGTCTTGGCGTTCGTGGTCTCTCAATTTGGACGCTTACAAAATTTGTATATGTTTTTTGATCCTTGATTTCGCCATTCTCATTCAGTTTAAAAAGTAAAAGTTCACTTGATTGATAGCATTTAATTGTCGAATTATAAACCCCAATTCGATTGTAAATTGCAGGGGAAAGTTCTTCTCCTGTTGGACTAAAAAGACCGTATTTACCATTTAATTGGACGACGTAACAATTATCATACGTATCGATTGATTGATAGAGAAGCGGAATAAGTGTTGAGCCGTCTTTTGCTAAAATTCCAAATTTATTAAAGTCACTAACGAGATAACCATTGTCTAACGGTAAGGCGCCTTCATATTGTGGAGCAACGATTGATTTTTCGGTTTCAAGGTTCCAGATACCTTGTTTTCCGCGGTATGAATAAATGACCTGGGGGTAGATAATATTGACGATATAATCTAATTCATGGAAGGCATAATAGCGGTTTTTTTCTACCGAAAACAAAAGCGGTTCAGTCCCTTCAAGGCAATAAAACCAGGGACCATATTGATGCGAGATACTCGTCATTTCTCTACCTAAAACAGTTGCGTTTTTCGAATCAACCAATCGGATTGTATTTTCTTCAGAATGGACATAGAGATAATTGAGGTTTAGTGGACTGAGTTCAATTGCGTTTTTAACAAGCGGATTGGCGCCTTGATTTGCGTATAAATCAAAGACTGAATCGTTGATAGAGCCCAAAATGAATTGATTAGGTATGCTGTTGATGCGCTGATACGAGTCTGCAGAGCGCTCGCCTGTTTCAGCAAAATAGACATGACCCGTGCCATTTTCATAGGCAGCAAAATTGGTAGGTGTTAACTGGACAATTGAATCGAACTCAAATTGAAAAACAGGCGAATTCTTCCAAAATAAATTCCACTTTCCATCTAGCCTAGCGCAAAATGCAAGTGGCGTAAAGAGTTTTATATCTTCATAAATAGGTTGACTTATTATTTTGCCTTCATTCGAAAGGATACCTTTTTTACCCCGATAATCATATACGAATTGCTGCGCTTTTTGCGAAAATTCTATGAATTCGTATTGCACGTCCAACTTAAATTGACCTTGCTCATTTACCAATCCCCAACGCCCATTTTTGGCAACAGGGAGTAGGTTGGTTTGACCAAATGCATGTGCAAAGCAAATGGCAAGTGCTATGAGCAAGAATTTTTTCATTTAGATTCCTGCTAAAGCATCAATGAGGTCGGCTTTTGTTTCCACTGTTTTATCGAGAACTTTCATGTTGAAAGTGTGCTCTTTTAAATCATAACAGTTTTTTATGTTTTCCGAATAAACGGCGATTTTATTGTTTGGAAGAATGGCAATGACTTTAGGTTCTCCGTGTCGGTTGAGACCGAACCGTTTCCAATCGCTTTTTGGATAGTTGACAACCGCGGCATCATCTTCGTAAACTACAGCAACCATAGCTTTGTCTTTTTGGTCATTATGTGCGCCAAAGTCAAAGTCGGCCATGAGCTGAACGGGATCTTCGATATGATAGATATAATCGTAATTGTAAGTTCCAAAACCTTGAATGTTAACAGAGCGGATGAACGGTTTTTGAATCGAGTCTATTTTTTTTGAAATGCTTGTTTTTTTAGTGGTAAAATTGGCCATGGCTAAATCAAGATCACCACCACTTAAAGCCGCTTTTACACGTGTTGTAAAATTGTTAGCACCCGATTTGAAGGTCATGAAATATTCGTATGCCTTTTCATTTGTTGGGCTTAGGTCAATATCCGTAAAACGGGTTTTTCCAAATTTTTCATTCAGTCGCGGATCCAAACTGTCTTCTGTTCCTGTATACTCCCAAACAATACCTGAAAAATCAGCTAATTCGGCATAGTTGGATTGATCTAAATTGACGTCAAGGATAAAGGCACTGTCACTTGCAGGTTCTGGTTTTTGCGGAAGATAGGCGAGCGGATCAAAATTTGGATTACGCGTAATGGGAGAACTATTGTGTTCATAGGTCCAATCGCCTGTAGATTCGTTCAGTGCGTAAAAATTAAAAGGCTCTTCTTCGCTTTTGTCGGATGCTAAATTTATGGCGATTGATTCACCTTCTTTCACATAAACAGGATTGTCTTTTACCATTGCTTCGAGCGTAAACATGCCAGCCGTTTTAAATGTATAGGATTCGCCAAGGGTGTCATATTGCATGGGAATGCCTGATGCAAGCACGTCAATTGCCGAATGATATTGGTCAAATTCAACGGTTACTTGTTCTGTAATCAGTTTTCCATCTGCATCAACAAGCGCATTTGCAGGAATTGTAAAATGACTGCCATTTGGTGTTGAAAGTGTATTTTCTTTTGTTGGATCGATCGTAAAAACGGTCGAGTTTGAAAAATTACCCTCCAACGGCGGAGCAATCACGGATTGAGTATTCGTGTCGCTATTATTTTGGTTCGACGATTCTTCTCCACCGCAAGCGAAAAGAAGTAAAGCAAGGGCAATAGGTGTATGTTTTAACATAAGAATTAGATTTTTAGGCATTTATATAAAAATAGGTGCTTTTAATCAATAATGTAGTTCACCCTAAAAAGTAACAATAAAAAATAACAATAATTAGTAGAATTCAGGAATCATACCCTTTTGGCACTGTTTTAGATGCATGCAAAACGCCCGCGTTAGGGATTGCAACGGATAGCGCTTGTTGGTTTTTGATTTATGAACCAACAAGACTATGAGTGGAAAGCCCGACCTAAGCCGAACGCAGTGAGCGCTTGGGGAACGCCCAAAAGAATTTTATGTATATTTAAACCAAATTAAGAGTGTGTGAAAAAAAGTTTAATGGTAGTGTTAATGGCTATTAGCGGAATGGTTAATGGGCAAACGGCTGAGGATGATTTGGTGCTTTCGTATGCCAATATGGAAAAATTTGCGGCTTTACCCCTTCATTGTATTACGACGGAATATCCGAATAAATTGGGGCAGGTGATTGCTACAGATGCCGATTTGAAATCGCCGAGTGATTTGCATCCGATTTTTTACGGTTGTTTTGATTGGCACTCATCTGTTCACGGGCATTGGTTATTGGCTAAAGCGCTTCAAAAATTCCCGAATACACCGTTGAGCGCAAAAGTGATTGCTTTATTTGATGCGCAATTTACGGAAGAGAAAGTAAAACAAGAATTGGCTTTTTTTGGTACGCCACTCAATCAGTCTTTTGAACGGACGTATGGTTGGGCGTGGTTGTTGAAATTACAGGCCGAATTGATGCTTTTGCCAGATGATAAAACCCATAAATGGAGTGAGCAGTTAAAACCGCTTGCCGACCATGTGGTGAAGGCATACATGGATTTTTTACCGAAACTTTCTTATCCGATTCGGGTGGGTGAACATACCAATACGGCTTTTGGGCTTTCTTTGGCGATTGATTATGCGCGAACCGTTGAAAATTCAGCTTTTGAAGCCATGCTTGTTCAGCGGTCGAACGATTTTTTTTTGAAAGATGTTGCTTGTCCGCTGGGATGGGAACCAAGTGGTTTTGATTTTATTTCGCCATGTTTACAAGAGGCTGAATTGATGAGTAAAGTAATGGATAAACCAAGTTTTGAAAAATGGTTTATGGCTTTCTTGCCGCAACTATTTCAGAATGATTTTCAATTAAGTCCAGGAATTGTAGCAGATAGAACAGATGGTAAATTGGTGCATTTGGACGGTTTGAATTTTTCAAGAGCCTGGTGTCTTTATCATATTGCTGCGGAGA
>JALQVX010000198.1 GCA_023263555.1 Crocinitomix sp. | reverse complement strand
ACACTAAAAACTGTTTCTTCATTATTCAGATAAATTTCTGTAGATATTTTTGAATAACCATCAAGTTTTGTTACTCTATTTACACTTCCATTTGGCAAAATACTTGATGAAAAACCCTGATTGGTAGATCTGATAATATGTTTTCCCTCTTCAATTGCTCTAAATTGTGAATGTACAAAATGCTGATGAACACCAACAGACTTATTAAACCAGCCATCTTCTGAAATATTTAAAATAAAATTATAAGGCTTTGTGTCAAGATTAACTGCGCCAGTAAAAATCATTTCATAACAAATTAATGGTAAGAAACTTACAGTATTAAAAATTGATATTGGCTTTCTATCTTGACCACTTTGGAATGATCCATAACCAAAAGTAATTTTTTTTAAACCTTTGAAAACAATCGGGTGATGAGAAATGATCAAATTACATCCTCTTTGTATCGCTTCATCTACAATATCTTCGGTACAATCTAATGAAATAAGGGCATTTGTTAATTCCGCTTGGGCATCACCAACAATCAGTCCTGAATTGTCGTAGGATTCTTGACTGGATAGGGGAGCGAGCTGCTCCAAATAGGTAATTATCTCTTTGATTTGCATGATACAAAGGTAATTCTTTTAAAGCAATGGATTCATATTTTCGAGTGGTTTGCTTTTTTTGTTCAAGCAATTCTTCTCATCCAAATTCTTTATAATTGCTGAGTATAATCGCTTAAATGCCTTATTTTTGGATTTTCTATTTGAAGATTATGAAGACATATAAGGTTAAGGGTATTTTACTAGAAGAGGGATTTATTGAAGATTATTTCATTTCTGTTGATGATACCGGTCGCATTGCAGCAATGGGAAAAGACATTGTTTTGGATCGAGTTGACTATTTAAACGTATATGCTTTACCTGGTTTTCAAAATGCGCATTCGCATGCTTTTCAATACGCCATGTCGGGTTTAGCCGAGCGACATGCTACGAGTAAAACACCAGATGATTTTTGGTCGTGGCGTGAAGCCATGTATTCTCTTGCGCTCACAATAAGTCCAGACGATTTAGAGGCAATCGCAACAATGTTGTATGCTGAAATGCTTCGACATGGTTATACGCATGTGGCTGAATTTCACTATGTTCATCACGATCAAAATGGAAAGCGATTCAGAAATCTTGCCGAAATGGGTTCACGTTTAATTAGCGCTGCCAAAAAAGTAGGTATCAACATTACACTTATTCCTATTTTTTACCAAAAAGGAGGATTTGGCAAGCAGCCAACAGAAGGACAACGCCGATTTATTTCTAAAGATGAGGATGCTTATCTAGATTTATTAGAAGCATCAGCCAGTGCTTGTCGTCATTATGAGTATGCAAATAGTGCGATTGGAATGCACTCCTTGCGCGGTGTCGATCCAAATATAGTAGCAAAAATTGCAAAAAATGGCGCACAAAATTTACCGTTTCACATTCATATTTCTGAACAATTAAAAGAGGTTGAAGATTCAATCGCTTATCTTGGTAAAAGACCTGTAGAATGGATGTTAGAAAATGTTAATCTATCAGATCGTTTCCATTTAGTTCACGCCACGCATTTAACAGAAAGCGAGACTGATGGATTGGCAGCCAGCGGTGCAAATGTTGTCTTGTGTCCATCAACTGAAGGAAATTTAGGGGACGGTATTTTTCCACTGAGACATTACCAAGAAAAAGGAGGGAAATGGAGCATTGGCACCGATAGTCATATTGGTTTAAATCCATTTGAAGAATTAAGAATTTTGGATTATGGTCAACGATTAATTAGTCACAAACGAAATACGTTTTACAGCTCGGAGCAAGGTGATTCGGGCCACTATGCTTTCAATCAATCAATCGTTGCAGGACGAAAAGCCATGAATAATTTTTCCGCCTCTTATTTTGAAGTAGGAGACTTTTTTAACGCCGTTTTAATCGACGCCAATTTGCCTTTAATAGCTTGTACGAGTTTAGAAAATTTACCTTCTACAATTTTGTATTCCACCGATAGTTCCATGCAGTATGGAACAATTTCAAATGGCAAATTGGTCGTTCAAAATGGCAAACACTATGCTGAAGAAGAAATTCGCGAGAAATTTGTGCGTACGATTAAGTTACTTGCTAATCGTTAGGTTTGTCGAAACGGTTAAATTGTTCGATTAAGAAGTTTTCTACTTTTTTACTGTGTTTAACTACTTTTTTTGCCCAGTCTAGTCGAATTTGAATCTTCTCTTCACGTGAGAGTTGCCAATTCAGGTTTTCCGTTTTTCGCATGCGTTCAGTGACATTGAAGAGCGCTAAAGCGACGGACACAGATATATTATAACTTTCCGTAAAACCATACATTGGCAGTTTAACAAATGCGTCAGCCTGATCCATAGCTGCTTGGGTTAAACCCGTCGCTTCTGTTCCAAAAAGTAAGGCAACCGGTTGATCTAATGGTAATTCTTCAATAAGGCAATCATTGGTATGGGGCGTAGTTGCAACGATTTTATATCCTTTTGCTTTGAGTGAATTGATACAATCTACTGTATTCTCCTCTTTTTTGTTGTAATGGTGAATATCCAACCATTTAGAGGAGCCCATGTCGATATCTTTATTCGGTTTGTAACGATTAGAGTTTTCAATCACATGGACATCTTGAACGCCAAAACAATCACAAGAGCGGAGAACAGCTGCCGCATTATGCGGTTGAAAGATGTTTTCTAAAACAACCGTTACGTGTTTCGTCCGATCAAGTATAATCGATTCGAATTTTTCAATTTTATTATCTGAGATGTGCTCGTAGAACTTATCCAATAACCATTGCTCTTTTTCCATGCTGCAAAATTAAAAAACGATTTTTGTAAGGGAAATTTTATCTCACTATAATTTTGATGTCTGCCAGAAAGCAGTATTGAATCTACAACCTGTTTTTCGCTTTTTTCGTCCTACTCGTTTTATTTAGTCGACCAAGGTACCCCTTTTCTTGATTGTTCCAAGACTAAAATGAAATTCAGCAAAAATCTCCATCCTAACGAAAATGTTAGGATCGTATTTTCACCGAATGTCTTGTAACGGCTCAATCAAGAGGTGTTTTTGTCTTAAAATTAAAACAAAAGTTATGACAAAACAACCTGAAGAAAACACATTTAGCAACACAGCTCATCATTCGGAGATCTTTCACTCAATCCTTCGATTAAGAAAATCACTTCAACAGCTTCCTCAATTGGACGGTCATGGATTATTGCCTTATAAAACATTGGAAGCAATGAGAGCTATAGACCAATTACTCTCAACACTTGAATTGCAAGTAAAAGAATTATACGACGAATGGGGTGAAGTTTAATTTTTGGCAAAAAAAATCCCCTTTCAGTAGAGCCGAAAGGGGATAATTTATATGAAGTTAACTTTTAACTAGTTTACTTTTCCAGAAAGATCAGCTCCAGCTTTGAATTTTACTACATT
>JALQVX010000325.1 GCA_023263555.1 Crocinitomix sp. | reverse complement strand
TATTGTACCTGCTGCACAAATTATCCGAAAGATTCGGCAGTGATTAATGAAATGTTGTCTAAATTGGATAAAATCGAGTCTACTGTAACCCTTTCTGAAGAAGAAAAGAAAGGGTTAAAAGAGCTCCTTCGTGAGCTTGACTCGTGATAAAATAATTTCCCTTCTCTAAGCCTTTTCTACTTTTCTTTAATGAGATGGAGCCATTTGTCCTATGTGTATTTAGGTACAAAAAAAGCCACTCTTTCAAGTGGCTTTTTTAATAAATGTGATTTAGACTAACCAAATGTAATACGAGTCGCACGCATTTTCTTTCCTTTTCTACCGAAAAGGATTGCCGCATTTTCTGAGTATTGTACATACGAACGTGGCATTAATGGCATAACCATACCTTCGCTACGATCTTTTGATTTAAATAAAACATCTCCACTCACTGTTCCATCAGGAGTACATGTAACTAGCGTGGTCACTGATGTTCTTTGTCTTACTGACTTTGGATTTTTGTCGGCTTTAACACGCTCTTCGTTCTTAGGATTATCGTTATATAAAATATAGATATTATCATTGTTCTCTAAAACAGATATTCCATAATAAGCTAACTCATTCACACCAGGATATACGCCAAATCCAGCCATTTGAACAAATGATGCACTTCCATTTTTAGCCGTACAGTATTGTTTTTTCTTGATCACTGATGAAGTGGTCATCTTACCATCTGCATCCAAATACATCACAACAACATTTCCGAATAACCATGATTCAATCGTTTGTTGAACACCGTTTGCACTCGTTGTTGTCGATTGCGTATAGTTATAATGTTCTAATACTACGGCGTATCCACCATTTGATAAAGGAATCGATTTACGCGTCAAATAAACAGGGAATTTACCTTTCTTTGCTTTGCGTTCACCAACTAATTCTTCTATCAACGCTGGACTAAATTCTGATTGACTAGCCGTTACAACCTCCTTAGATATCGGATCAATTTTTATAAAGAAGAATCCTTTATAACTATCCGTAAACGTGAATTTTTTCTCACTATAGAAACCCATACCGATTAATTCGTCATTTTCGTTTACATCCAAATCAATCGTACGGATGATGTCGTTAGCAAAACCAATTTCGTATTGCTTCAATTCATCTGATTCGTGGAAATAAGAATAAACATTCACATAATTACGTGAATCAACGTCTTTTTCCTTTTTCTCTGCTCTGGTCATACGCATCCTAGCAATCATATGAATATTCCCTTTGCGGTCAACTTCGATATCTGTTAATGTGAATTCTTTGTCAGGTTCGTCAAACTGGATGTCTTTTGACCAAACTTCAGACATATCGTTATTCATTACTTTTAAACCATATCTAACATTCTCATTATTCTTAGTCGGGTATTGCACGACAACTAGAATTTTCGTAGAGTCGATACTTCTTGTAATTGAAAAAGGATTTGCATAAGATGAAAATTTATCATCAACTACACTTACGGCTTCAAAATGACGCTTAAAGGTTCCGTTCGTTGTATTGAGTTCAGAAGCATAAAGGGATAATTTATTTGCTTTTTTGTCAAAATAGCGACTGAAGATGTAAACATTGTCTCCATATTTACCGCTCGTGATGTATTTTACTTTCTTTTTGTCGATCTCAGGAAGATCAATTTCAATCGAGTTTTTAGAATTCAAATTTTCGTTCAGTGATAACAAACGGAATTTTTTTCCTAAAATTCCTGCTTGCGTTAAAAACGTTGAATTGGATTCATTTACATCTAAAACTGTTTCAATTGATTCAAGAGAAGTTACCTTGAATTGAGTTCCGTTCTCAATTTTCACATTTTGCGCTGTTGCAAATTGAGAAACAAAAACGGTAACACCGAGTAGGAGCATTTTTAAGGTTTTTTTTGCCTTAAGAAAGGCAAAACAAGATTAATTCACCATATTAATCCCCGTAAAATTTTGAGGACTAATGAGACGGAGTTCTGCTTTTACAGCATCTGAAACATCCAATGTATCTATAAATTCAGCAATACTTTTCGCTGTAATGGATTCATTTGTGCGTGTTAACCCTTTCAAGGCTTCATACGGTTTTGGATATCCTTCGCGTCTTAATACGGTTTGAATGGCTTCGGCAACCACGGCCCAATTGTTTTCCAAGTCGGCATTCAGTTTTTCCTTGTTCAATAAGAGTTTGCTCAATCCTTTCAACGTCGAATGGAAAGCAATTAATGTATGTGCGATTGGCACACCAACATTTCTCAATACAGTTGAGTCGGTCAAATCGCGTTGTAATCTCGAAACGGGTAATTTTGCTGAAAGGTGCTCAAAAATGGCATTTGCCATCCCGATATTTCCTTCTGAATTTTCAAAATCAATCGGGTTTACTTTATGCGGCATTGCAGAAGATCCAATTTCACCTTCTTTGATCTTTTGCTTAAAATATTCCATTGAAATATACGACCACATGTCACGATCCAAATCTAGGATGATTGAATTGATTCGTTTCATAGCATCAAAAAGCGCTGCAGCATTGTCGTAATGTTCAATTTGCGTAGTTGTTTGACTGCGCTCAATACGCAAGGTATTGTTTACAAAATTATTCGCAAACGCAACCCAATCCGTTTCTGGAAAGGCAACAAAATGTGCATTCATATTTCCTGTCGCTCCACCAAATTTCGCGGAGAAAGGCACGGCTAATAATTGTCTTTTTTGAATATCTAAACGCTCAACGAAAACATAGATTTCTTTTCCTAAACGAGTAGGTGAAGCCGGTTGACCGTGGGTGCGCGCCAACATGGGGATGTCTTTCCACTCTTGGCTAAACTCATTCAACGTTCCAATAATATCATCCAATAATGGAATGTACTCTTGGTATACGGCGTCACGCAATGAAAGTGGAACAGCTGTATTATTGATGTCTTGAGAAGTTAGTCCGAAATGAATAAATTCTTCATATTTACTCAATCCAAGTGCGGCTAATTTTTCTTTAATGAAATATTCAACGGCTTTTACGTCATGATTGGTGACTTTTTCAATCTCCTTAATCTTTAATGCATCCTCTTCAGAGAAATCCATATAAATATCACGTAAATCCTCTGCTTTTTCAGCTGGAAAATCATTTAACGCTGCAATATCGTTTCCCGTTAAGGCGATAAAATATTCGATTTCAACCAGCACACGGTATTTGATGAGTGCAAATTCTGAAAAGTAATTCGCTAAGTTTTCAATTTTACCACGGTATCTTCCGTCGATAGGGGAAATAGCTGTTAAAGCATTCATTGTTGAAATTTTAATAAAAGGCAAAGATACACAAAAGCTAATGTTTACGCTATAGCTTTGTTTGAATTATTAGGAATTCATTATTTTGAGTTCATCTTTAGCGTCGCTAACCTTATTCTCTATTGTTAAAGTCATCTAGCGATTGTGATTGAATCATTACGCATTCATCAATTCAGAAATAATGCGTTCCATGGTATAACCTTCCGCTTCTGCTCGGTAATTTCGAACAATTCGGTGGCGTAAAATAGCTGGAGCAACCGCTTTAACATCCTCAATATCGGGTGAATATTTGCCGTGTATTGCTGCATGACATTTAGCACCAATAATTAAATATTGTGACGCTCTTGGACCAGCACCCCAATCCAAATATTTTTCAGTTAAGGCATGGGTAAACGTTGAGTTTTTGCGTGTTCTCGCAACAAGCTTCACGGCATATTCATACACGCTTTCTGGCACAGGAATACGTCGCACTAAGTTTTGGAAATAAATAATTTCTTCTCCGTTTAAGATTGAATTTAACTGCGTCTTGCTGTCTGAAGTCGTGCTTTTTACAATGGCAATTTCTTCCTCATAGGTAGGATAATCCACCCAAATATTAAACATGAAACGGTCGAGTTGTGCTTCAGGCAAAGGATATGTTCCTTCTTGTTCAATCGGGTTTTGAGTTGCTAATACAAAGAAAGGTTTGTCCAATTCATATTTTGTTCCAGCTGCTGTAACCGTTTTTTCTTGCATAGCTTCTAATAGGGCAGCCTGTGTTTTAGGAGGTGTACGGTTAATCTCATCCGCTAAAACTATGTTTGCAAAAATAGGTCCTTTTATAAATTTAAAAGTTCGATTTTCATCTAAAATTTCGGATCCAACAATATCTGACGGCATCAAATCTGGCGTAAATTGGATCCGTTTAAAACTCAAACCAAGTGAATCTGAAATGGTCTGAATCAATAAGGTTTTTGCCAAACCTGGCACACCAACCAATAAACTGTGTCCACGACTAAAAATTGACATGATAACTTGATTCACAACATCATCTTGTCCAACAATTACCTTGTGAATTTCAGCTTTTAATTCAGCATGCTTTTTTGAGAGTAAATCAATTCCTTCTTTATCTGAGAGTGTGTTTTGCATAGTTTGTTTTGAAGTCCTAAAAATACGAATTAGAACTGATTTTATATACTTGACGGACAGGAAATATCTGAAAACTTATTCGAGCAGGTAATTTATAGAATACTCTTTGTTGTTTTCGGTTTTGAATTTTTATTCAGCATAAAACCAAAAGCAGCCCCAACAATTCCTCCAATGATGTGGGTGGTATGCGAGATATTGTCATCCGCGAATGTGCCCATCACTTCCTTGCCAATATAGACGAGTACTATGAGTATGAATGTTAATGGTATTTCGCCCGATTTAAAGTTAACAAGAGAAGTCAAAAGGATCAGCATAAAAACGATTCCACTTGCCCCTAAAAGATAACTATTGGATAAGGTGATGTGTATGAGAGAACAAATGAGTGCTGTACTCAATAACATGATCACAGTGTTTTTACTTCCATACTTCTCTTCAATCAACGGTCCAAGCAAAAGAATAAAAGCTAGGTTACCCATGAGATGGTCGCTACTTGCATGACCAAGCGTATTCGAAAATAATCTAAAATACCATTTAAAACTGCTGAAGTTCCACTCAGGTGCTAAAGAAAAGAGGTCGTTCGCTGGATGACTGGGACTGTTAAATAAATAAACCCCCGCACATAGAAAAGAAAACGTTAATATTACAGGTGCGTTAAAAGTAATTTTCATGATCGGTAATAATTCGTGGAATCTACACTTTGCTTATTTTTGTAAATATGAAATTCAAATATAGTTTAAATCAAAGAGTTTTTTTCCAATTCTTCTTCCTTGTTTTGGGATTCACCCATTTCAGTGCAACGGCTCAAATTTCTGGCGGAGAAATAAAACCAGATAAAGAGAAGCGCGAAAAGGGCGATAAAAGTCCTCGCATCAAACAGCCTTTCATGATGGATTCTATTCCGGCTACGTATATTTATGTCGAAGCATTGGGGCAATATGCGTTCCGTTCTTTTGAGGATTTGTCTGTCTATTCGATCTATAAGCAAGAAGTTGACGAAAAACCAATTTATACAACGGGTTATTCACTCGGTTTGGTTATGCCGCTCGGAAAAGGATTCGCAATTGACGCTGGTTTGACTTTTTTTGGAAATGGTGAATCATACGCCTTTTCTGCCACTGATTCGGATTCTACATTTAATTATAAGAAAGTCTATCAACAAGCAGGCATCCCTTTTAAATTGAGATATACTGTCGGTAATCGGCTTCAATTTTATGGTTATGCTGGTTTAACGCCTCTAAATATTTTATCTATTCGTTATACTTCCGATTATTCAACAGCAGATGGTTCTTCGGTTGATTTAGGCCTGGTGATTAAGAAAGATGAATTTACAACCTTTAATTTAATGGCTTCTGGGGGAATTGGACTGAATTATCTTTTTAATTCGTGGGGGGTTCATTTGAGTGCAGAGTACCGTAAACATTTAATGAATACCTATTCTGAATCTACGTTTAAACGCAATCATTTTATGTACGGAATTGGTTTGAATGTAGGTTTACAAATGAAATTCTAGAGGGAATTTAGTGCAGAAGGAATGTGATGAATCAGGTCAGAGGTTAATAGGCCATGATGACCTAATTTAGTCGCCGCAACATCTCCCGCTAATCCGTGATAAAACATACCGTTGAGAGCTGCTTTTTTGGGCGGATATCCTTGCGCAAGAAAAGAACCAATCATGCCTGTTAATGCATCTCCCATTCCTGCACTCGCCATTGAAGAGTTTCCAGTTGAGTTGATGTAAACTGAACCATCAGGACAAGTTAATTTCGAAAATGCACCTTTTTGAAGGATGAAGATGGCGTATTTAACACTGAATTCAATTTGGCGTTCTAAACATTCTTCAGGTGATTTTGTTTCACCAATTAAACGTTTCAATTCTGCTAAATGCGGCGTGAAAATGGCATCTTTGGGAACCAATTTCCACAAATACGGATTTTCACTGATCAGATTCAAGGCATCTGCATCTAGTATTAAAGGTCGTTTTGATCCCAAGGCTGATGTCAACATTTCCAATGCAAATTTCGACGTTCCAATTCCAGGTCCGATTGCGATCGCATCCGTCTTGTCTGATAAGTGAGACCAATTTTCACCCAACCAGATGGCTTCTGGTAAATGAATAGCCAATGGAATGATTAGATCTTTCGAACTGATCAATCCAACATATCCACTTCCTGTTTTGAAACCGGCTTTAGAAGTAATGAGAGCAGATCCTAACATACCAGAATTTCCCGCGATTATACTCAAATAGCCCTTATTTCCTTTGTGAGCAAAGATTGAATTACTCGTAAGAGGACAATCTGATCGTCCGATTAAGGTCGCTTCTCTTTTTCCTGAAAAATCACTTAAAAGACCGATATCCAAAACTTTTACCTTACCAGTAAATGCAGCATAATCAGCATATAAAAAAGCCATTTTTAACTGTTGAAAGGTGAGGGTTTCTTGTGCTTGAACACAATTTTTAAGTGGATTTTCTCTATTGTCCGTGGAGTAGAGTCCACTCGGTATGTCAATGGCTATTAATGGAATTCCCGCTTCATTCATTTGTGTAACGACCTGTCCGAGCCAGCCATCTATCGGTCGCGTTAAACCGGTTCCGAAGATTGCGTCGACCATCAAATCACCTGTAAAGTTGATTGTACTCGAATCACTCAGTCGTGCGATCGAAATAGTTGATGGAAGACGTTTGAAATTCGCTTCGAATTCTGCACTTGAGTGTTCACTATACTCACAGATATAAAGTGAAACTTTTTTACCACAGTCAGCTAAGATTCGCGAAATTGCTAAGCCATCACCTCCATTATTTCCTTTGCCACAAACGATATCTATACTGCCAAAACTGTGATTACCGAGCAATTGTTTAGCGCACGTTAGTGCTGCCCTCTCCATTAAATCTAAACTGCTTATAGGTGTCTGCAAAATGGTATACTTATCCCATTTTTGCATTTCTGATGAAGAGTAAATTGCGCTCATACTTTAAGTTTTTGTATCAATTCGAGCAGTTGAGGAATGAGGAAGTCCTTTTCATTGTTAACGATTTCAAAATCTGCTAAAGTTCGTTTTTGGTCGTCAGTCCACTGTTTTTCCATACGACTGCGAACACTTGCTTCGTCGGTGTTATCCCGTTCAATCACACGTTTGATTCGCAGTTCGATTGGCGCCGTTACGAGGACTGTCGCATCATAATTTTTATAAATTCCTGTTTCAAAGAGGATGGCCGCTTCATTGAAAATTAGAGGAGAATCTTGTTCAGATACCCATTTTTCAAAAGCATTTCTAACTGCAGGATGTGCAATTGCATTTAAGCGCGCTAATCGTTCTGGATTGCTAAATACCTGATCAGCAATAAAACTGCGATTTAATTGATTGTTTTGGTAGGCTTGGGCACCAAATAACTCGAGAATGGCTGCTTTTACAACGGGGTCTGAGTTTAGTATTTTTTTTGATTCGCTGTCCGAATAAAAAACGGGATAACCCATGGCATTAAGGATGCGACAAACTAGTGTTTTACCCGCACCGATACCACCGGTTATCCCGACTCGTTTCTTCTTTTTCAAGATTAGATTTCTTCTACTTCAATCATCTCAAAAGGTAGGTCAATAATTGCTTGATAATCTTCACCTGCTTCCGCCATATCTTCGTCATCTTCTTCAAAATACCAGTTCACCTTAACCTGTGTATTTTTTTCATTCAACTTTTCCAGTTGCTTAAACAAGTCTAGAATACATTTTGATGAAGAAGTGTTAAAATACTCTAATTTAATATCCACCACAGTTGAAGATTGAGGACTTCCAGCGTACGCATCAATCCAATCATTCAAAGGCTTATAAAACTCAATCGAGTTTTCGGGAATTGATCTCCCTTTTAACTCAAGCGTCCCTTTTGACGAGTCAAAATTAACCGTTGGCGTTTTCGCTGATCCTTCCAATTTTAAATTTTCCATACTACTTTTTATTACTCTTCTATTCGAACCGATAGGTTAAAAAAGGTTAAATTATCATTAATAGGCGTGAATTCATACTCCAATTCTTGCCCTGATTTTCTTGCAATATCTATCATTCCCAAGCCAGCTGTTCCTTTTGCAGACCTGGTGCCTTCATTCAAAACATGCTTGTAAAATTCTTTCAATTCTTCTTTGCTCATGCCGTTAATTAAGTCTAATTTTTCTTTTAAACTTCCAACTTCGGCCGGTTTCATGTAATTCCCTGTTGTAATGGTATAGTCACCATCAGACTTCGCAATCATGAAAAGGGAATTCATTTCATTTTGCTCTGTATTTATGTCATCCATGTTCTCATCAATGTGATGATATAGATTTTGCAAGCACTCAACCAATACATTAAAGACTTTCTTCTTGATCTTGGGACGGTCTTCAAAACGATCCATCTTCGATTCCATAATTTGTAGAATCGTAGTTAACAACTCAGAGCTCATCAATCCCTTAAAGGAAAGAATAACGTTTCGCTGTTCAAGTTGTTTGTATATATCGTAAATCTTTGTCACTAGGTTGTGCCGGTGACAACAAATATATAAAATTAATAAGTGAAAATACGGATCGGCTAATAATTTTTGATCTTAACCTCATTTTCTCATCTTATGTGTAGGAAAATGGAGGTCAATGTTCTCAAAATTAGAGAATTCTAAACGTCCACCTTGTTTTAAATTTGTAATCCAATAAATCTGTTGTATTTTTGCACTCTGTTTTATTCTTTTTTATTGAGTAAAAAGAGTTGGAAACGCTTAAATAGGTTTAGTTGAGCGCTCCTAAATGAGTTTAAATTAAAGAAAAAAATGTATGAAAGAATGGTTCGAATCATGGTTTGATACAAGGTATTATCATATACTTTACAAGAATCGTGACCACTCGGAAGCGGAACTCTTTATTCATAATTTAT
>JALQVX010000178.1 GCA_023263555.1 Crocinitomix sp. | reverse complement strand
AACTATCAATTCGAGAGAGGTATGATTCTATTTCATCCAACTCCGTTTTGTATTGACTTGCAGGATCACAAGAGGTGATTGAAAACAAGGCTATTGTGCCGAGAAAAAAGAAGAATATTTTTTTGTTCATTTTCATGATTTATATTTTATCAAATCCCGTATAAGGTACTAAAACGGCAGGAATTGTTATACCATCTTCCGTTTGATTATTTTCTAATAATGCGGCCAAAATGCGAGGCAATGCCAATGCACTTCCATTTAATGTATGCGCCAATTGATTTTTTCCATTTTCATCCTTAAATCTCAACTTAAGACGATTTGCTTGGAAGGTTTCAAAATTGGAAATTGAACTAACTTCTAACCATTTATCCTGTGCTGCAGAATAAACCTCTAAATCGAATGTCAAGGCTGATGTAAACCCGAGATCACCGCCACATAAACGCAAAGTACGGTAAGGCAAACCTAATTTAGTCAATAAACCTTGAACATAGGCCACCATTTCATCCAACACTTTATATGAATTACTCGGATGTTCGAAACGTACAATCTCGACCTTATCAAATTGGTGCAAACGGTTTAATCCTCTCACATCACTTCCATAAGAACCAGCTTCACGTCTGAAACAAGGCGTATATCCTGTTAATTTAATAGGAAAATCTGTTTCCTTTAATAAAACGTCACGGTACATATTCGTTAGAGGAACCTCTGCAGTTGGGATTAAAAATAAATCATCCTGTGCATCATGATACATTTGCCCTTCTTTATCTGGCAATTGTCCCGTTCCTATTCCTGATGCCTGATTTACAACAAACGGGGGAATAATTTCCGTATAACCTGCATCACGGGCTTGATCTAAGAAGAAGTTAATAAGGGCACGTTGCAAGCGAGCGCCTTTTCCGATATAAAAAGGAAAACCAGCACCTGTCACTTTTACGCCTAATTCAAAATCGATCAAGTTATACTTTTTCGCCAATTCCCAATGTGGCATCCAATTTTGACCAACAGTCGGAATCGTTCCACTTTCAGAAACAACCTCATTATCCGTATCCAATTTACCTGTTGGCACAGAGACGTGCGGTGTATTTGGAATTTCGTATAGAATTTTTTGTATATCATCAGCAATGGCGTTCATGCCTTCAGCAGCCATTTTCTCCTCCTCTTTTAATGCTGCACCTTTTGCTTTTGCCTCATTGGCTTCGGCTTGTTTACCTTCTTTAAAAAGTTGACCGATTGATTTTGCTAAACTATTCGCCTCAGCAGCAATGGCTTCCATTTTATGTTTGGACAATCTCCATTCTTCATCCAACTTAAGAAGTGTATCAATCTTTTCTTGAGCATCAATATTTCGAACAGTTAAGCGTTCGATAACCTCATTTTTATTCTCTCTTATGCGCGTTATTTCTAACATTTCAAATCTTTTTGGTAAAAATATAAAATAGCGGTGTTGGTTCAACACTTACACCATAAAAAAACTCCTTTCAGCAATCTGCCAAAAGGAGTTTTAAATTTATTGAGCGTTGAAATGCTTATTTCGCTTTTCCGCCGTCTAATTCATCTTGTAACGCTTTCAACTCATCCCATTTCCCGTCAGCCGCTAATTGTGCTTGTTGTGGCCATGTATCAGGGCTAAAACGTGCGTAGTTACCTTCAGCTTCGTCTAAGATTTTCTGAATATCTTCAACAGATGCAGCAGCAACAGCAGCATAGCTATTTAAACCACCACCAGCTAAAACAGAAGCTAATTTAGGTCCAACACCTTCGATTTTTGTTAAATCGTCAGCTTTATCCGCTTTAGAAGCTTTTGGAGCAGCTGGTTTTTCAGCAACAGGAGCTGCTTCTTTTTTAGCAGCAGGTTTTGCTTTTGCTTCCAATATTACATCTTCTTCAAAAGGAACAATTGATACAAATGATCTATTGTTTGCTTTTTTAGTAAACTGAACTAAACCATCCGTCAATGCGTATAATGTATGATCTCTTCCGATTCCAACATTGTCACCTGGGTGATGTTTAGTACCTCTTTGTCTGATAATGATGTTACCTGCGATTGCAGCTTGTCCACCAAAAATCTTAACACCAAGTCGTTTCGATTCTGACTCTCTACCGTTCTTTGATGATCCGGCTCCTTTCTTATGTGCCATAATTTTAGATATTATCGCCCCCAAAAGTTGGGAACTTTAGTGTTTTATTAACCTTTAATAGTGTCGATCTTAATTTCAGTCAAATACTGTCTGTGACCGTTTTTCTTTTTAAATCCTTTTCTTCTTTTCTTCTTGAAAACGATTACTTTGTCTCCTTTTAGGTGTCTTACCACCGAAGCCGATACTTTAGCTCCTTCTATAGCTGGGGCGCCTACATTTACCTTTCCGTCGTTGTCGATTAAAAGAACTGTGTTGAAGTCAACTTTCGCTCCTTCTTCTTCTCCTAATCTGTGGACGAAAATCTGTTGGTCTTTTTCAACTTTAAATTGTTGGCCTGCTATTTCTACAATTGCGTACATAACAAATTTTCTATTTATTTAACTTATTTTCGGACGACAAAAGTAGGAATTTAATTTAGAATACAAACATCTAAATCTTTTTATTTAGTGGAATCCGTGATTTTTTATTCATAAGATAAACGGCAACAATGATAATTATCACCCAAAGGATGTTAATTAATTGAAACTGATCACCCGCCAAAACGCCAATAAATACGGCAACCACGGGAATAAGATAGGTTACAGCTGAAGCAAAAATGTGACTCGATATAGACACCAATTTAGTAAATAAAAAAACAGCAAAGGCCGTTCCCACCACGCTTAATACACTTAAAAACCCAAGAGATTTAAGTCCATCAGGATGAGTATAGATCGGTTCAAAGGCATTTGTTACAAGTGCAATAACAAGCGCTGGCAGAAGGATTGAAAAAAATGAAAGCGACGTTATCACTAATGAAGGCACTTCGTGTAATTTAAATTTGATCGTCGTTAAACTGATTCCGTAACAAAGTGTTGCGAACAAGACCAGCGCTGCGTAAAACAAATCACCCGATTCAAAATGAAGTTGAATTTTTAAAATTTGAAATAAGCCAAAAGCACCTAAAAAAAGTCCGATTACTTGCAAGCGCGTTGGCCTATTTTTGTAGATTACAATGCCTATGAGTACAACAAAGAAAGACGTACCCATATTTAGCACACCGGCTAATGAAGGAGGAATGCGTGTTTCGGCGAGCGTGAACAGGAGAGCAGGAATGAGATTCCCTGAAGCACCGACAATCAGAAACCACCAAAACAATTTAGTTTTAAGGAGTTTAAGATGTCTCACTGCAATAGGCAATAGCACCAAACTTGCAATAACGATACGCATTGAACCTACTTGAAATGGACCCATTACCATCTCTTTTCCAACCGGATGCATACTTTTGTGCATCAATATAAAAGAACTCCCCCATATTAAAGCGAGGAGCACAAGGATCAAATAACTTCTTCTTTCGTCCGACATTGCGGTGCAAAATTACATTCAATAATTGGTTGAATAATTTTTTTTAAAAGAATTAATTTAGACCTGTCTTAAACGAATATTATTTCTACTTTTATACTTCAGAATTAAAACCAAAAGTATGCATATAGCGGTAGCTGGTAACATAGGGTCGGGCAAGACAACTTTAACGCAATTATTATCCAAACATTATGGTTGGGATACTCATTTTGAGGATGTTGAACAAAATCCTTATCTCAATGATTTTTATGAAGACATGCAACGTTGGTCGTTCAACCTTCAGATCTATTACCTGAATAGTCGCTTTACTCAAATACAAGAAATCAAATCTAGTTCGGAATATGTGATTCAGGATCGTACAATTTACGAAGACGCATACATCTTTGCTCCCAACCTACATTCAATGGGTTTGATGACGACGCGGGATTTTGAAAATTACTTTTCCTTATTCAACTTATTAGAGTCTTTCATTTCTGCGCCAGATGTATTGATTTATTTAAAAGCGAGCGTTCCAACATTGGTGAGTCAGATTCAGAAACGAGGACGTGATTACGAGGAAAGCATCCGCTTGGATTATTTAAAGCGTTTGAATGAGCGTTATGACGCATGGATTTCAACCTATGATAAAGGAAAACTGATTATCATTGATGTGGATGGGAATAATTTTCATGAAAATGCGGATGATTTAGGTAAAATCATCAATTCAATTGATGCTGAAATCAACGGTTTATTTTAAACCTATACAGCTACTACCTTTTTTTTAAATTATGCTCCCAATCGTTTATAAGCGAGGGATAATTGTATTATTGTTCCAAATCTGAAGCATTTCAACTATCTTTGCAAAAAAATGGTCGAGTCATGAAAATTAATCAAGCCGAATTTGTAATCAGTAATATGGAAGTAGAGAAATGCCCTGCTCCGGACCGTGCTGAATACGCCTTTATTGGCCGCTCAAATGTGGGTAAATCGTCACTCATCAATATGTTGACGAATCATAAGAATTTGGCAAAAATTTCAGGAAAACCAGGAAAAACGCAATTGATCAATCACTTTTTAATTAATAACGAATGGTATTTGGTGGATTTACCAGGCTATGGATATGCGAAAGTGACGCATAATATGCGCAATCGATTTGAGCGATTTATCTCCGATTATATGTTGACCCGACCGAATTTAACAAATGTCTTTGTTTTGGTTGATTGTCGCCACAAACCGCAGGAATTGGACCTTGATTTTATGCTGTTTCTAGGTGAACACGGCGTTCCTTTCTCGATTATTTTCACAAAGCAAGACAAATTAAACAAGACGCAAACGCGGACGTTTATGAAAGCTTACGAAAAAGAAATGCTTCAAACGTGGGAAGAGATGCCGCCCTATTTTGTGACATCTGCTTTAACAGGAAGTGGCAGAGATGAAGTATTGGCCTATATCGAAGAAATCAACAAAACGGTTGATTATTCGAATCCTACACTTTAACTCCTATTTAACTCAAAGGAGGTAATATCCCCATTTTATCGGCGAAATGCTGGCAGTAATCGCGGAGATCTTCAGCCATATTTTTTTCGCCAGTAGAGCGTTCAAAAGAATCGGCCATTGTCAATAAGGTTTGATGCATAAATTTCTTCATGTCATCCACCGTCATTTCTTTATTCCACAAATCGATACGCATAGCGGTATTTGCTTTCTTATCCCAAAAAGAGAGGATCATTGCTTCGGCCTGTGCCTTATCGACTCCCCCATCTTTTGCTGACCAATTAATTTGCTCTGGTAAATTATTTTCGTTTGTTAAGACTTCAATGTCTATGGTTGATTTTTTTAGATCACTCATTTTCTTTTGGTTTATATGCTTTTAATATTTTCGATTCATTTTCTTCATTCACTAATTCCTCTACCGTCACTTCAGGATTTGCATCCATGTAGGCACGCACCATTTGCCACCCCATAAATTGGCCTATTCGTCCTGGTGACTCTTCGATTCCAACAGTTGTTGGTGCTTCTTCAAAAAAGCGCAATTTCACTTTCATATCAATCGAATAAATCCAATTCATATCCACCAAATATTGCCAGATATTATATTCGCTAGCCGCAGCGTATTCATACTCTTCGGTTGTATAACGAATGACTCTGTTCTCTTCAACATCAGGCATCATAGCCTCTAGGGTGTACATCAATTTCCCATAATAGATCATACTTGATAAAAAAGTCTCGCCTTTATCATCACCTAAAACATTGGTCGCAATCCAGCTGTGCGCGACATCACTCGCCAAGTATTCACGACTCATTTTATCTTTCATGTACACAGGAAAACGCACTTCTTTTAAAATCCTATTTTCTGGTCCTAGATACATTTCCAAGCCAATTCCAATCACCGAATCTGTAGAAATTACACCGTAACTAAACGCACTATTGTAGGTTATAATTTTAGAAGGAACAGGTGCGTTAGGCAAATGGTATTTTTGATGTTTAAATAGGTCGATCAGTTGCTCTTCGATCAGATCAAAATCCACAAATTGCGTTTGGATATCGTCATTTACCATTCGCATCATACTGTCGCTAACGAAATACCATAAGTAATGACCGATAGAATCATCAAAAACGGAACCGGAGCGGAGCATATCATAAACATAAAACTCGTAAAGTTCGCCCCCTTTTTCAATTAATTCTTTATTAATCCGTGTCATTTCCTGAGGTGACTGTCCTTCGAACATTTCTTTTTCAAAACGCTCCACTTCAAGATTTAAATCGATATCACTGACGTCTACATCCAACTTATCGAGTGTACATGACTGTACAACGAAACTTAACAATATTAAAACGGATAATCTACGCTTCATTGATTAGAATTTATTATTATTGTTTAAAAATTGTAAAATAATAATTGCAAAATTATGAAAAAGTTACTTTCCTTGGTTTTAATAGCCGGTATTGGTTTCGGAGCAAATGCTCAGGATAAAAAATTTCAAGTTGGATTGGTATTAGGCCCAACCTTTAACTGGACAAAAATCCAAACCACAAAGATAGAAAGAAATGGCATAGGAAATGGCTTCACTATTGGAGTTGGTGGTAATTATATGTTCAATGATAATATTGGACTTGCGAGTGGTATTCAATTCGATTTGGAATCTTTCAAAATAAATTACGGAAGTGCAACAAATCTTGCTTTACCAGACGTCTATTACGCTTACACAGATACTGACATTCAGCGATATGACGAAAAGGATGGAAAGGTGAAAGACTTTACCGATACAACAGCTTTTAACCTTTATGAGAGAAAGTACAGAGCGAAATATGTGACTATTCCTTTATTTTTAAAATTTCAGACCAATATGATTGGTCAATTTAAATATTATGGAAAATTCGGAATGCGTACGAGTATTTTAGCGGGAGCAAGAGCTGATGATACTGGATATGATGCGTTTTATAATTCCACTGACGGCTCGTTTACACAAACGTCATTATCGCCTCGCGTTCAAGAAAACATGAAGCCGGTTTCGTTGAAGAAAGATTTAGCATTGATTCGCACGGGAATTGGCATCTACGGTGGTGCAGAGTGGAACTTTACAGGCAGCACATTCTTGTATGGAGAACTAGGATTTAATTACGGAATCACACCATCTATTTCCCAAACTTCAGCGACGCTTGTTGAAAAAACAGAGACAGGAACGGCAGGTGTTTATGACTATAAGAGCTTAGATATCAAGAACAATCCACAACACATCATTGAATTTAAAATTGGCTTATTATTCTAGCATTGGAATGAATTATCCAAAAACGATAGATTACATTACAAGTTGGTTAAAGGATTATGCCTTAAATGCCAAATCAAAAGGATTTATAATAGGAATTAGCGGCGGAATTGATTCCGCCGTTACTTCTTATTTATGTGCCAAAACGGGACTTGATGTTATTTGTTTAGAAATGAATATTCATCAAAATCCTGCGGAGGTCAATAGAGGAATGGAGCATATCCATCATTTAGAGTCGAATTTCTCGAATGTTTCCCACTATTCCATTAACCTTACCGATACCTTTGATACCTTGCGCGCTGCTTTACCTATAGAAGCACAAACACATGGACTTTCAATGGCAAATACGCGGGCGAGAATTCGAATGACAACACTATACGCTGTTGGGCAGTCGAATGGATTATTAGTGGCAGGAACAGGAAATAAGGTTGAAGATTTCGGCGTTGGATTTTACACGAAATATGGAGACGGCGGTGTCGATTTAAGTCCGATTGCAGACTTAACCAAATCAGATGTTTTTGCTATTGCAAAAGAATTAGGCGTAGTTGCATCCATCCAAAATGCGCATCCGACAGATGGTTTGTGGGATGACGAGCGCACTGACGAAGGACAAATCGGCGCCACTTATCCTGAATTAGAATGGGCTATGGCTTTTAATGATAACCCAAACGTTACAGAAGAAGATTTAACAAATCGTGAGCGTGAAGTCTTACGCATTTACCTTTCGTTTAACCGAGCAAATAAACATAAGATGATACCGATTCCTGTATGTGTAATTCCCGAAGATTTTAGATAGTCTTTTATCTGAGGACCGTTACGTGTCCGGTTTCAACATGAATCTCATCACTATTAAGGTCGCCAAATTCGAGTAACCAAACGTAAACACCATCTTTCACGATCCCTTTATCTCCATAAGAACCATTCCACCCTCGCGCCACATTGTAGGATTCGAAAATAATTTCCCCGGCACGATTGAAAATCACGAAGTGGTAATCATACACATCTAGTCCAGAGGCAAAGATTGGCGTAA
>JALQVX010000161.1 GCA_023263555.1 Crocinitomix sp. | reverse complement strand
AGAAATTCAGTGCGCGGATCTAGAAAAAGAAACCAAGCGCAAAACCATGAAGTCGCATTTCTCATCCTTCTTAATTGAGAAGATGACGGAATCATTTGAACGAAAGGAACAGGTCATTTTATTTCAAAATAGGAGAGGATATAATCCTGTTTGGTCGTGTGAGCAATGTGCCTGGACACCGCAATGCAAAAACTGTGATGTCTCCTTAACCTATCACAAAAGGAGCAATGTTTTAAAATGTCATTATTGCGGTTATTTCGTCAGTCCTCCTTCTTCTTGCGGTAATTGTGGAAGTCGTAAATTACAGATGTTGGGGTTTGGCACCGAAAAAATTGAAGATGAGCTCGCCCTCTATTTTCCAAAAATCACCATCAAACGAATGGATTTGGATACGACGAGAGCTAAAAATGCCTATCAAACAATTATTTCGGAGTTTGAAAATCGCGAAATAGATGTATTGATTGGTACACAAATGGTGACGAAGGGGCTCGATTTTGACAATGTGGGATTGGTGGGGGTTTTAAGTGCAGACCAGTTGTTAAAATTTCCTGATTTTCGGGCCTTCGAGCGTTCCTATCATCTCATGTCTCAAGTTGCGGGAAGGGCCGGAAGAAGTTCTAAACGAGGAGCTGTTGTGATTCAGTCTTTCGAACCGAATCATTGGATCATTCAAAAGGTAATGGAGAATGATTTTGTGGGCATGTATACGCAAGAAATTATTGAACGAAGAAATTTCCATTATCCGCCTTTTTTTAGAATCATTGTGTTGCGCATGAAACACCGCGATCAGCATAAATTAGAATTTGGATCAATGGTGCTTACAAAAAAACTACAAGAAGTGTTTAAGGATCGTGTTTTAGGTCCGGAAGCTCCTCCTGTAGGACGTGTTAGAAATATGTATTTAAAAAATATTAGAATCAAATTTGAACGAGACGCATCTCCCAAGAAAGTGAAAGATCGAATCCATGAAGAAATTGATCGTTTTTTAGCAGAGCATGATTTTAGATCCATTCGTATTGATATTGATGTAGACCCTCAATAAAATTGGTTTTGATGATTCCATTTTCTTCTGTATCTTTCGTCCAAAAACCAAATTAAATGCGCCCAGTAATTTCCTTTTTTAAACTTACCATTTTCGGTGTTTGGTCTTTTTTAGCGATCTTGTTTGGAGGAATATTATACCTTGTGCGCATTAAAAATGGAATGGCTTGGATTGCGAAGTACTTTTGGTCTCCTTTTGTTATACCCTTGATTGGAGCGAAGGTCAAAATCGAAAACAGCGATCGAATTGATCCGAATCAAGCCTATCTGATTATGGCGAATCACAATTCATTTATTGATATTCCAATCTTGTTTAAGTCCATGCCTTTTTATACTTATTTTATTGCAAAGAAAGAAATTAAAAGGGTTCCTCTTTTAGGGTGGTATGTTGGGGCCTATGGTATGATTTATATTGATCGCTCGGATAGTGCTAAGGCAAAAATAAGTATCGCGAAAGCAGCAAAGCTAATAGAAGAAGGTAAACATGTTATTATTTTCCCTGAGGGTACAAAAAGTAAAGATGGAACGCTAGGCCCTTTTAAGAAAGGTGGTTTTCATCTTGCTGAACAATCAAATGTGCCCATTTTACCTATTAAAATTGAAGGTGCTAGAAGAGTTTGGCCGAATAAGCAACCTTTCAACTTGGGGTTTGGTACCATCACGGTTAAAATTGGTGAACCCATCACCGTAGAGGAACAAAAAAAAATGGAGTTTCAAACGCGCGTCTCACATGTTCGTTCAGTGATTGAAAACCTTTAGGCAATTTGTTTAGTCTGATATTTTTATTCCCATAATACAGATATCGTCAATCTGTTCCATATTCCCACGCCAATCTTCGAACGCTTTTTGAAGCATATCTCTTTGCTTAGCCGAGTCATATCGATAAACAGCTTGCAAAAGTCGGCGTAAATTCGATAAGCGCAATTTCTTACCCTCTTCTCCACCAAATTGATCGATCAATCCATTTGTAAATAGATAGACTACGTCATCCGTCAACAATTCAACCGTATGTGTTTTAAATGTAGTTTTTGGAACCTTCGCATTGATTGTTGTTGGCTCGCCTTCCAGTTCTATAAACTCTCCCTCTCTGCAGATCCATACAGGCCTATTTGCACCAGAAATACTCAACGTTCGCCCTTCAATTGCACATAACGCAATATCCATTCCATCTGTTAGATGTTCTGTATTTTTAGCAAATTCTGCCGTCAATAATTCATGTGTTTTTGTCAATAATTCACCTGTAGTAATGAATCCTGTGTTTTCCGCTGCCCTGTTGAGACTATTGCTACAAACCGAAGCTACTAAGGCGGCGGGAACGCCATGTCCAGTAGAATCTGCGACAGTAAAAAAGGTCTTCTGCTCTTTTGATTTTATCCAATAGAAATCCCCAGAAACCACCTCCTTCGGTCGGTACCAAATAAAGGAATTTGGGAGTTTATCGCGGACGAGTTGAAGTGATGGTAAAAGAGCTTCTTGAATTCTCTTTGCATAAAATATAGAGGCCTCCAATTCATCCTTCTTTTCTTCTACAAGTTGTTTTTGTATTTCTATTTCATTGCGCTTTGCTTCAACTTCCTCTTTTTGAGATTGTATTAGCCTATTTGCTTGTTTTTTTTGATTGTATGCCCTATAAATTATGAAGATAAACATCAACGCTATAACTAGTCCAACGGCGATAAGATAAATTTGAATTTGCTTTTCCTTCGCTAAAATATCTTTCCGTTCATTCGAAAGTTCAGCGCGCTCTAATTCAGATTCAATCAAAGCTTGTGTTTTATGTGCCAACGCTAATTCTTTCTTTACCTCGTTGATTTGAAACTGCACTTTTACCTGATGTAAAGACTCGTCCATTTTCCGTTGATCCATTCTAAGCGCCGTTTCTTTAGACTTTAACTCAAACTCGTATGCTTTTTTATAGTCACCTTCTTCAGCAAAATTTACAGCCAACAGTTGCAAGGATGTAGCCAAATCCTCCGTTTCATATTCAAATTTTTCAGAAAGTCGTACCATCTCTGAAAGGCAGTGCACGCTAGAATCTCTGTTTCCTAAGTGAGAAAAAATTAATCCTTTATGAAAATTAGCCGTTATTAATGTAGGACCATAATTTACTATTGTGGCATATTTAAACGCGCTATCCACATACATCTTTCGTTGCTCAAACTCACTTGTCGAAGGCTCGGTGTAGTCTTCATAAAAGGCTTGCATATTTCCATACGTCTGTGCAAGATCACTGAACATACCAATGTCACGTTGAAAACGGACGGCTTTGTCAAAATAGTACTGGACAGAATGAGCATTATCTTGTCTAATCCATGCGACCAATACATTGCCAAGCATATTTCCATAGTTAATTGGGTCACGAACCGAATCACAGCTTTGGATAGCCTTGGTAAGATAATAAAGTGCTTCTTCATTTTCATTAGTGTATACAAAGATGGTTCCTATATTATTTGACATGGTAGAGATTCCTTTCTGACTGCCTAAATCCTCCAAGATTTCCAAAGAATTTAAATAATTAGTTAAAGCTTGTCCATAACTTCCATCACCTTGATAATGGGAACCTATATCTCCCAAAGCCTTCGCAACCCCCATACTGTCACCCCCTTCGCGATAGACAGATAATGCCTTTTGATAAAGCGAAAGAGCTTTTTCATGATCTTGCTCGCAATAAGTAGGCTAATAATCCAAAATTTTGAATCGAACGGGCATACCCACTCGTATAATTTATCTCTTCAGCTGCTTTCAAAGCTAAAGTTGAAAGACTGTCCATTTTATCAAAATCAGGTCCAAAAAAACAACGGGCATATTCATTCAAAGCGTCAACACGCTGTGCACCCGTTTCTCGCTGCGAAGCACGTTCTAAAGAATCACATTGAGAATAAACAATATTAACCGATAGATTTAATAGAATTATAGTATATAAAAACCGCATTAAACTTGATTTCATAGCCTAAACATAGCTCTTCAGAAATAAACATCTATACTGATAATTCATTTATTTCGCTTAAATTTTAACACTTTGAGCAACTCTCATAAACGCGTTCATCTACTCCCTTATTTTCCCTGCCTAATTCCTCCTTAAATAATGTATATTTGAAAAACCTTTGCCATGATTACACCAACTTTTAAACATTATAGCGAACTAGAGCTCAATGAATTTCATGATCTTATAGCCTTGCGAATTGAAGTTTTTATCATAGAACAAAACTGTCCTTACCAAGAATTGGATGGACGTGATAAAGATGCCATTCACTTACTGATTCGATCTGAAGATAAAATTATTGCCACTGCAAGATTATTAAAGCCAGGAACGGTTTATCCTGAAACGGCAATTGGCCGCGTGGTAAGTTCACCCGAACATAGAGACCTCAAATTGGGTCATCTCATCATGAAATCCATCCTGGACTTTCTTGTAAATCAACAAGGGGTCAATACCGCAAGACTATCTGCCCAAAGTCATTTAGTGCATTATTATGGTAAGTATGGATTTGTTTCGACAGGGAAAGAATACCTAGAAGATGGGATTCCCCACACAGAAATGCGCTGCGGTGACCTATCTAAACATCTTTAAATCAAGACCTTTTATCTTTGGCAACAAATTTGCAACTTGATTGGTAATAAACCAGAAAATATGTATTTAGAATTTAAACATGTAATGCCTTCACCGTTGAGTGACTATCCGCATGATGCATCAAGTGTATGGAAAGCAGGTTTTAAACTTGAATTCCCGAAAAAGGTGATTCTTAACGCCAGCAGTGGAAAAGGAAAATCAACCTTTGTAAGTACAGTTTACGGTTTAAGACGCGATTATTCGGGAAGTATCGAATTAGACGGTGATCCGATTGAGGACTTCACATTGGATGAATGGATTGAACTGAGACGTCTTCGAATCAGTGCGGTTTTTCAAGACCTCCAATTATTTCCAGAATTGACTGTGTGGGATAACCTCTGCTTAAAAAATGAATTGACCCAACATAAAAAAGAGGAAGAAATGGAATCCTTTCTAGAAAAGTTGGGAATCGGTGACAAAAAAAATCAATTGTGTAAAAATTTATCATTGGGACAACAGCAGCGTGTTGCGATCATTCGATCGCTTTTACAACCCTTTGAACTTCTCCTGATGGATGAACCTTTTAGTCATCTAGATGAAGAAAATGCAAAAATCGCATTGGAGTTGATCAATCAAGAAACGGATGTTAACGGAGGAGGCTACATTCTAACAAGTTTAGGCAGTTACCACGGATTTGAGTACGATTATGAATTAAAACTCTAGGCTTTATGTTAAAGAAAATTTTATTTCGCGAACGAACGAACGTTCAATTTATTTTCGCCACGGCTGGTGCTTTAATTGGCTTAACTGCTTTATTGCTGAGTTTACAATTAATTCTAGACGTGCAATCTTTTCATTCTAATGAAGAAGAACTCTTTGGACCTAATTCTGTTGTGATCCAAAAAAAGGTCACAAAACTTACTACAATTGGGATTAACTCAACTGAATTTATGCCTGAAGACCTGAAGCGTTTACGCGAAAAAGAATTCATTACAGATGTTGCCCCATTCGCCTCTGCTGATTTTAAAGTTGGCATTTCGGAGGTTGAAGGAGATGGCTTACCTCATTTTTATGCTGATATGTTCTTCCAATCAATTCCGAACCGATTTATGGATATTGATGTTGATTGGAATTGGAATGAGCAAAGTGAATTTATTCCTATTGTTTTACCGCGCGATTTTATCATGATTATTAACTATGGTTTTGCGCAGAGTCAAGGCATGAATCAGATTTCAGAAGATTTATTGATGGCCGCTCGACTGACTATTCACATTAATGGCAATGGACAAAAGACACAAATGATTGGTCGCGTTGTTGGTTTTTCTCAAAAAATCAGTTCGATCCTTGTGCCCGAATCATTCCTCACCTATTCGAACGCCTTATATGGAAACGGTAATATTCAAAATCCATCACGTGTTTTTATCACTACAAAAGATGATAGCTATGGGGAATTAGAAGAATTAATGGAGGAAATGAACTTGGACATCAGTAAATCTGCAATTGATGTGGCCAAGATCAAAACGATAATTGCCGTTGTGATTGGAATTTTCGGTATTGCATCCATCCTTATTATGCTCCTGTCATTATTAGGCTTTGTCCAATATTCTCAGCTGGTATTAAGCAAGGCGTCCTATGAAATTAAAACCTTATTGCGCATTGGCTATTCCATTCGACAAATTGTAAACACCTTTATCAGACAATTAAGTTTTACCTTCGGTATTATAACCGTTTCGGCTGTTGTTATTATGTTAATCGTCAAATACTTAATGGTGAATCCTTGGTTGGAAAAAAATGGAATTAATATTGAAGGCTCCAGTTTATTGATCGCAATCGTCACAGCGGTGCTCTGCTTTGTCCTCTTCATTTTTGCTAATTATGTTAACGTAAAGAAAACCGTCAGGAGTCAGGGTAATGCTTAAAAGTTAATTATTTGTTAAACCTTTAACTATTGAAGTTTAATCTTCGTCTGACCTTTAAATTTATACCACAACTTATATTGAATTATGAAATATCTATTTTTAATTTTCTCTGTTTTTTCATTTGCATTTGCAAAAGCTCAGACTGTTACTTTTGAGATCGCTGCCCCAGATACCGTTGTGTATATGGCTCGCTATTTAGGAAACAAACAATATTATTGTGATACAGCAAATTTAGTAAACGGTAAAGTAACCTACAATGCTGCAAAACATGCCCCGGGCTTATACATGATTTTAATGCCTAATGGTAAGGCGTTTGATTTTGTGATTGACAATAAGGAGGTTGTAAAAATGAAAGTGGGTGATATGAATCAGCCCAACGAAACAATGACCGTTGATAAATCTGTCAACAATAAATTGTTTTACGACTATATGGCATATATGCGGTCTAAACGATCAGAAGGGCAAGCTATTGGTGAGAAAATGAAAGTGGAAGAAGAGAAGATAAAAGAGGACAGTACTTTAAAAAGTCAAAAGGATGTTTATAAGGAAGAGCTGAAAAAAATCAATCAGGACGTCATTAACTATCAGAAAGATTTGGTTGAGAAATATCCAACATTGTTCATTGGTTTAATGATTCGCATGAGCATGGACGTTGAGTTACCAGAGCATCCACGTGATGCTGATGGAAATATTACTGACTCGAATTTTGTTTTCCATTATTATGTGAATCATTATTGGGACAATGTGGACCTAAAAGATCCGAGAACGGTAAATACGCCTGTTTTTCACAATAAATTAGATCGCTATTTCTCGACTAAAGGTGTTTTACAGATTCCGGATACAGTTGCTGTTTATGCCTCTCGATTGATAGAGCAAACAAATATGATAGATCAAAACAATAAAGTATTCCAATACGTTTTGCACCACATCACAAATAAGTATGAAACCTCACCGATTATGGGAATGGATAAGGTGTTTTGTTATATGGCAAACCGCTATTATTGCCCTCCCAACAATTATGCGTATTGGATGACTGAAGAGAATACAAAGAAAGTGTGTGAACGTGCGGAAAAAGTGTGTAGAAATTCGCCAGGCGTTGCTTCTATTCCACTTATTTTGCCAGATACAACAGAAAAGAAATGGTATGGAACCTATGAAATTGATGCAGAGTATACTATTCTTTATTTTTGGGATCCAAACTGTGGACATTGTAAGAAGGTTACGCCGAAACTTCAAACACTCTACGAGAAAAAATTCCAAGAGCGTAACGTTGAAGTATACGCCGTTGGAAAAGGTACGGGTGATGAGTTTGCAAAATGGAAAAAATTCATTCGTGACAATAATTTAACGTTTATCAATGTTGGACTTACAGATAGTATCTACAATTTAGCCATAGATTCAACGCAGGTCGGATTGCAATTGCTTTTGTCCAAATACACGACCTTACAAAGTTTAAATTATGCAGATACTTATGACGTCTATTCGACACCAAGAATTTATATTTTAGATAAAAATAAAGTGATTTTATACAAACAAATCTCGATTGGTCAGCTAGAAGAGATCATTGATAAATTAACAGGTCATGCTTCGGATCCAAAATTATTTCCTTTAACGGATGCGGCCAATGGTGATAACCCACCAGACGAGGAGGAAGACACACATTAAGATCCATTGAATTGATCATCTAAAAAAAGCTACCCAATTGGGTGGCTTTTTTTTGTTTTATGCCTTTTCAATACTTATCATTTTTAGGATTAAATAGACTTAAAACTAGATATAAAGACCTATTTTTAAGTATTTATACCTAGTTTTAGTCGAAATAAAACAGGAATTCATTCCGTATTTTCTAGTCTTTTGTCGAATAAAATAAAAATAAGCGCTCTGATTTTCTACCATTTTAGCTTGTCTTTATATTTTTGAATCATGCTAAAGCAAAGGCTTAGCGAAAAAATTAAAGAACGGAATGAGTAGCCAGAGTGAGAGATAAAGTTTTACTTTTTCATAAGTTTTGGGTTAATGAAGAATTCTCCGAAAAGTTACTCGTTCCTCTCTTTTGTGCCGTTCCCACAGATTAGGTGCAATCAGAGAGCACGGTTTGACGAATAGTTAATGCTTTTTCATAAGTTTTGGGTTAATTAAAATGCTATTCTACGTGCTCTCTTTTTGTTACTTTTCGGGTTATCCCCTCAAATAAATTAGCACGCTAAAACGTGGAGTTTTACGTTCACTAATTGATAAAGCTTTATTTGAACGTTATTCGTTTGAAGAGGTCTAAAAATAAGAATGAACCGCGGGAAGTGATTTTTGATATCTTTTCATAGGTCTTAGGTTATTATACATATCAACCGCTTGTTGTTGCTTCCTTTATTTCAAAATAACCTTTTTTCTAAAGCTTGATTTTGCCACATTAAGATCCACAGGAGTGGCAATTCCGTTCACAGTGGCCTGATCTGTAAATTGCCACATCAACACATTCTCCTTCTCTATGTATGGATTTTTAGCTGAATACGAAGCCAACCAATACAATTCAGAATCTAAAGACGTACCAAGTAAATAATCTTCATAAAACGAAACATAACTATAAATCATTGGGCGATACGTTAATATCTCTTCAACTCGATTAATAAAGACGGTCAATGAATCAACCAAATCTAATTTTGAAGACTCTTCCAGCACCTCAATATCAACCACAGGCCTCAATTTAATATTGTAGGTCTTAATCGTTTCACAAAAATAAAGGGCTTGCGCTTCTGCCGATTCTCGTGGTAAATAATAATGATAAAATCCATATCTCATGCGCAAAGCAGCAAAACCCTCCGCATTCTGCTCAAAATTTCGGTCGCAAAAATCGGTTCCTTCTGTGGCTTTAATGTAAACAAAATCCAAGCTATCTCCATTTTTGGTCATCTCAACAGCTTCTTTAAAATTAATGTCGCCTTGGTGATGAGAGATGTCTATTCCCATTAAGGCATAATTGGCTGGAATCTTGACTCCGAAATCTGAATAAATAAAGGAAGAACGTTTAGTATCGAGCAAGATGACACCAATCATGAGAATAGAAACACCTATAAAAATCGGTAAGATAAGCTTCTTAATTTTCATCAATCGTCACTGAAAGTCCGTCATAAGCAATTTCAACTCCAGGAGGTAATAATCGAGAGGTCTCTTCGTGTTTACCCATGAGGTGACTGATATGTGTTAAGAATGCACGTTTTGGTTTGATCTCTTCTATTATAGCCAATGCTTCACTCAACGAAAAGTGCGAAACATGTGGTGTCTTACGCAACGCATTAATGACGAGATATTCAGTCCCTCTCACCTTTTCTAATTCCGCGGGTGATATATAGTTCGCGTCCGTGATGTAGGTAAAATTGCGCACTCTAAAGGCCTTAACGGGTAATTTATAATGCAAGACATTAATTGGAATAAATGTTTCGTTTAAGACCTCGAACGGCTCATCCTCTATCCTATGCAGCTGCACTTGTGGAATTCCAGGGTATTGCGAATCTCCAAATACATAATGAAATTCTTTGCGCAAACCGATTTCGGTTAGCTCGGAAGCATAAATATCCATGGGCTTATTGGACGAAAAATTAAATGCGCGGATATCATCCATTCCTGAAATATGATCTTTATGCTCATGGGTAAAGACAACTGCTTCGAGTGTCTCGACTTGTTCACGCAACATTTGTTGTCGAAAATCTGGGCCTGTATCGATTACAATATTTCGATCATTAAAACTGAGCATAACGGAAGTACGCAGGCGCTTATCTTTTGAGTCGGTAGAGGTACAAACATCACATTTACAGGTAATGACGGGGACACCTTGCGAAGTACCTGAACCTAAAAAAACAAATTTAAACTCTCCCATTGCTTAAGTGATTAGGGGAATAAGACCCATTGATCTCCATTTTTTTGAGTGAATCCAATAATTCCGTTTTCTTTTGTATAAAAAACACGCTCAAAATTTTCACTACTTTCTTCACTCGGCGGAGTAGTCGTTAGCGGTTTGATCTCATAGACATTTGTCCATGTCACGGGTCCCAACTCCAGTTCACTATGTAGCGTAACTAGATCCTCAAAAAAAGTTGTTGAAAAACCGGTTAACTCTATCGGAAACTCAAAGATTGAGGATCGAATGACATCTGCATCATCCCAGTAAGGCATATAAATCGCTAAGGTTTTATAATTTTCATCTCCTGCTTGCAAATAACGAAGACGCGCTTCTACCTTTAAGTAAGGATCTGTGCCCAATTGGAAATACGTTTGATCCCAAGCATAAAATTCTTGCGTAGCAAGACGCTCCACGAAAACAAAGGAAATTTCTGTTGAAAAATCGGGTGCTTTTTTAAATACTTGATCCGTGCCTGTATAAGGAACAGTTGCAACTTGCTCTTCAGTGTAGGCCGTTACGCCGTCAGGTAAATAAGGTCCCGTTGCTTCTGGTTCTTTATTGCATGCCAATAAAGCAAACACTGAGAGGCATAAAAGCACGAACGAACGATATGTGTGAGCTCCTGTCAATTTCTTCCAAAATAATTGCGATAACCGAGACCTATACTGAAAAAACGCATATATCCTTCGTAATCTTCTGGTGTCAAGCTCGACACTTCATCCATGCATAAATCAGCTCTTCCAAATTCATGAAAATAAATCGCATAGCCAACAAACATACTAAAAGCGTGAGAAGACGTTTTATCGGTTAACATTACCATTTCCACTTGCGGCTCAACAAAGAAACTTTGATCAATTGCTTGTCCTCCCAATACAGCTCTGCACGAATCATTAAAAGACATCATATAAGAATAGCCTCCACGGATACTTCCTGTAAATGAGACCCTGTCTGTCGTAAACTTCTCATAGCCCAACATCACATATGCACCTGGCATTTGATAACCTCCACTGATGGTATTGTTATTAAAGGCAAACGAGTTCAGCGTGAATAACGAATACTTAAGCCCTAAACCCATTGTAAAACCTTTGTAAATATTGTACCGATAATCGATACCCGCATTGAGCAAACCTTCCATTGTTCGCTCGAAAGCCATATTATGCGGTTTAGCAGGAACGCCTAGATTGATACTAAAGCTACCTTTAGGAGAAAATGTACTTGTTTGTGCCGCACTAGAAAAGAGGACAAACATCAATAAAAGGGTAAGTAGAATGTGTGATCTTAAAATTTTCATAAGCCTATCATTGTGCAACGGCAATTTTAATTCGTCTCAAAATTGTTGTGCCTTCGGTGATTAAAGATAAGTAATAAACACCATTCTCATATACACTTGGATCGAAATCCATGACATTTTCACCTGCAGGCATTTCCCGATCAAGCAAAATGGCTACATCTTTTTCATCTTGATTCAACAACTTCACTTTCACGTGATTCGTTGCTGACAATTCAATCAAAAATTGCGTCTTTGCCCCATATTCATCATAGCGCGAGGTAGAAAACACAACTTCATCAACTGAGACTAATTTATTCCGTCGAAATCGTTTTAAATAAAGCATATAACTCGCTACAAATAAGAAAATTGCAGCTGAAGCATACAAAATGCCAAAAATAATATCAGAAGACTCTGTTTTACCCATTTTAATTTTATAAAGTGATTACATTTTTAATCTTGGCCACTAGTTTATAGCGTTCAATGATATCTTCTGCAGACAACATCATTTCACGCACACTCACAGAGATATAATTCCCATTTTTTGAAGGTTGCGTTTTAAATTCGGCTAAATCACTAAAGCACCGTTTTATATCCACCACCTTATCCGGATCATGTTTAACAATGAATTTATACAAATAGATAGAAGGATAATTATGTGTAGCTAGCAGTGCTCTTAATTTTTCGTATTCAGGCATGTTGTACTATTTTGTGTGCGCGCAAAAAAATCACAACGAGATCATTTAAATCGTTTTGATCAATTTGAGTACAAAGATAATTCTTTATTTCGTCATCCTTTAGGTTTCGTTGCTGAATCATTTTAAGGACTGCGTAGGGATCAATAGCTTCAGACACCTTGATGGATTCGAGACGGTGCTCTTCTATTTTAGGCGCATAAAGATTGAGTTTGTGAATTAAGTTCAACTGATTTAACAGCAAGCGCTCTAGCGCAATGGCAAGTGAGGCATATGAGGACGCCGACGCAATTACCTGTTTAATCTGCAGTGATTCATGGATCGCATAACGAAGAAATTCATTCAAGTCTTGCGCACCGATCTCGTCTGTCAAGGAGTGAGCAATGTCCTCAATCGAATGCGTTAAACCTCCTTTAACCTGTGCTTGCTTGATCGCCTTGGTGATTAATTTTGGATGCGGAATAAGCCCCAAAAATTTATTTTTCAAGTCAAAAATCGCATATTTTTCGGCATCATTCACCCTTCAAATTTACGGGAAATTAGAAGATTTCACCTTACTTCTAGTCACCTAAATTGATAAATTCTTTACAATTTATGAACCCAAATTTGATTCGAAAATGATTTGATATCAGTAATTTTGATCAAAATGATGCTAAAAGATCCACAAGAACTCATTCATTGGTTGAAGGTTGAACTACTCAATCTGCCTGGCGAAATCGCTCATAAAGATATGATTCCGTATCGGCTAACAGCCTCTGAGGCCCTAAAAAACCCAATGAAGTATCGACTTTCTGCGGTTTTAATTCTCCTCTATTTTGAAAATGGAGAGCCTCATTTCATTTTAACAGAACGTCAGGATTATGCTGGTAAACACAGTGGTCAAATCAGTTTACCAGGCGGCAAAGTGGAAGAACGCGATCAAAACACTGCGGAAACCGCCTTGCGTGAAACAGAAGAAGAAATTGGCGTTCGCAGTGAGAGTGTTGAATTATTGGGTCAACTGACAGAAGTGTTTGTTCCGGTAAGTCAATTTTTAATTCATCCTTATCTTGGCTATTCTCCCCGTCTTCCCTCAATTATACCTGACGTTCGAGAAGTAAAAACCGTATTGCATTGTACGATTGGAGAATTGGTGAACGAGGAGAATCGCATTTTAACGAAATTTAAAACCTCTACGGGCATTTGGATGAAGGATGTGCCCGCCTTCGTCATTCAAGAAAAAATTGTGTGGGGCGCAACAGCAATCATTCTAAATGAATTTAAGCATCTACTTAAACGACTCAAATAAAAAAGCCGCTCTCCAAAGAAGAACGGCTTTTCAAATTCAAAAAGACTTATAACTAAGCGTCTCCGAAGCGTTCGATCACTTCTTGCGTTACACCTGTATTTGAAAATCCACCGTCGTGAAATAAATTTTGCATAGTCACATAGCGCGTAAGGTCAGAGAACATAGAAATACAATAATTTGCACAATCCAATGCCGAAGCATTTCCAAGAGGCGACATTTGTTCTGAGAAGTTAATAAATTCATTGAATCCTTTAACGCCACTACCCGCTGTTGTTACTGTCGGCGATTGAGAAATTGTGTTGACACGAACGTGATTGCGTTTACCATAATGGTATCCAAAGCTACGTGCAACTGATTCAAGATAAGACTTATTATCAGCCATATCATTATAATCAGGAAAAACACGTTGCGCTGCGATATAGGTTAATCCTAAGATTGATCCCCAATCATTCATGGCATCTTTTTTCCAAGCCGTTTGCATCACCTTATGAAATGACATACCCGAAACATCTAGTCCTTTCATGGTCCAATCATAATTTTGATCAGTATACTCTTTTCCTTTTCGAACGTTAACTGACATTCCAATTGAGTGGAGAATGAAATCAATTTTTCCTCCTAAAATCTCCATTGATTTTTCAATCAAGTTTTCCAAGTCTTCGATACTCGTAGCATCAGCAGGAATAATTTGAGAATTTGTTTTCGTAGCAAGTTGATTGATTTCACCCATTCGCATAGCGATTGGAGCATTTGTCAATACAAATTCAGCCCCTTCTTCATGCGCGCGTTCCGCTACTTTCCAAGCAATTGATTGTTCATTCAAAGCGCCGAAAATGATCCCTTTTTTTCCTTTTAATAGTCCGTTGCTCATAATTTATTTCGTTTATTTTTTGCGTTCAACACTTCTTTTATAAGTTTGCTTAAACTCCTTCTGCGGAATTTCTGATTCCTTTTTTACTGTTAAACGGCTACAAAAGTAACATATATATTTATGAATTGAATATTATGACACCGTTTTAATGATACCATATATAATTGCAGCAACTGCTAAACCAAATGATATAAATGCGCCAATCTTAAGTCCCTTTGCAGCACTACTGAGGCTACCCAACACTTCTTCTTTCGATTTTACAGAGACAATGAATTGATTTTTTTTATCTTTAGGCATAGATATTTCCAATTGACCGTCTCTATCATTTGCCTCACCGACTACATATAAATTCGTCCCCATTCTAATCCCTTTTTCGGTATAACGATAGCCTATTGTTCTCAACCCATTATTAGCCGACCCCAATGAAAGTGAAAACCCTTTTATTTTAAGACTCATCCCCCCGTCTTGACTGGGTTCCCCTTTTTCAAATTTGGAAAAAAGATCTTCCAAATGAAGTTTTGATTTAGTCGCATTTAAACCAATAAAGCCCGTGCTGTCCTGAACACCAAATCCATCTGCCCAACGTTTATTCTCCGATACTGTATCTTGATGTTTTACCCAATTTTTTTCTTTTTTACCTTCAGAATTTGTCTTGGTTTCTAACTTCTCATATTCATGCACTACCTCTGCACAATAATACACCACTTCTTCTTCTGATAACTCACTCGTTAAAGGAGATGCGGCATGTGCTTTTCCTTTTACTTCAACATGATTGGTGAAAGAACCACTACCCATGGAATTGGTAATGTGTTCAAAATTTTCGACGATATCCTTAATCGGTGTTGTTTCCAACATCTCTAAAGTGAGTGATTTTCCTTCTTTTTTATTCTTAAAGATCCACATTATCAATCCTAAAGCACCAAGAAGGACTCCTGTAATTATAAATCCCATAGTTTTAAATTTAAGTTGGAGCAAGATAAAAAAATAATAATGATGATGACCTTAAGTACGGTTTTCATCTTAAAAAATAATTGGGTACACTTGAAAACATTCTATTTGAGTAGGTGTTAATATGTTGGAAGAGCTAATAAGAATGTGTATTTTTGTTGAGAAAATCATTTAGCCAGCGCAGTAATTGAAAGTGAAAATGACAGATAAAAAGAAATCCTTTGTTAATCCAATCGATCCCGACAAGATCACGGAAAATCCGCATGCTTTAGAGTATGCGCACCACGTTGGTAGTGCATTAATTAAACCCGAAGATGTGGGAAAATTAAAAGGCCGCGCCTTAACTGCAATGGAGCATCAAACGGATCAGCAATTGAGTCAATTATATGAACAAATGCAATTATTGGCCGAACAAGCAAAAAAAATCAACAAACGCAAAGAAGTTTCGGAACGCATTTATCAGGCTAAATTTCGTTTTGACCCGATCATAAATCACACCTATTATCTTTATGAGGATGAGCAACTCGTTCAAATCTTGTCAATTATTGGGCCGGGGGAATGGGGTCGTTCTCGCAAGCAGAACTATACCTATATCGCCACGATAAAATTACTTGCCGATCATACGTGGGAAGTAATAGACGCTGCCGAGAAATCTGAATTATAAAATTAACACATGTCTTCATCTACAGCTACCATTGGGCAAATCGTTGCGACGTATCAACTTGAACCACATCCTGAAGGAGGATATTATAAGGAACTTTATCGCAGTGCACAAACCATCTCGGCAGAAGCACTCGGATTTCATTTTGAGGGCGACCGAAATTATTGCACCAGTATTTATTTTCTCTTGACGGCTGGAAATTTTTCAGGTTTTCACCGCATTAAACAGGATGAAGTTTGGCATTTTTATGCGGGACACCCGCTTACGGTGCATGTGATTGACGAAAATGGACTGTATCAAGCCCATAAAGTTGGATTTGATTTAGCCAACGGACTTGCACCTCAATTGGTCGTGCCCGCTGGGGCATGGTTTGCTTCAAGTGTGAATTGTCTTGAAGGAGAAGAAGGGTATTCATTTGTCGGGTGTACTGTTGCTCCGGGTTTTGACTTCCGTGACTTTGAATTGGCTAAACGTGCGGAATTAATTGCTTTGTTTCCACAACATCAAACGATTATTACTGCACTTACTAAGGAATGATTTACTTTTTAGATTAAAGACTCAAGATCAAAGACGCTAGACGGAAGATTTTCTAATACTTGCATTAAGTCCACACCGTCAATGCTAGTTTTTATAAGACCTTCCAAAGACGGTATTCGGATATATTCAGTGTGAATAGGAATTCAGCTATTCTGGTCTCAAAAAAAATGAGCACTGATCAGCTTTTACGGGCGGCTTTCACCATTCGATCTTTACCTTGCATATCTTTTATAATCTCGCAGCTTACATAACCCAAATCTGACAGTATACGGATTGTTTCTTTACCAAAGCGCTCGTGAATCTCGAAGAAAAGCATGCCATTAGCAGTGAGTTTAGTCAAGGCTATTACTGCAATTCGTTTATAAAAAAGCAACGGGTCATCATTGGGTACAAAGAGGGCTAAATGCGGTTCAAAATCAAGCACATTTTTATTCATATCCGACTTATCCGACTCTAATACATAGGGAGGATTACTGATAATAAGATCAAATTGGGGTAAGTCTTTTAAATCGTCAACTAAAATATCTGCTTGCGAGAAAAGTACTTCTACCTGGTTTAATAAGGCTGATTTTTGAGCGAGCTCTAGGGCAGGATGAGAAATATCCAAGCCATGTAAATCGCAATGTTGTTTTGCTTTTTTTAGCGCAATGGGAATACAACCACTCCCCGTTCCAATATCCAAGATACGTATACGTTGATCAATCGATTTGAGAATGATATCCACCAATTCCTCCGTTTCAGGGCGTGGAATTAAAACATGTTGATTCACCAAAATTTCACAATTATAAAATTCGGTTTTCCCCAAGACATATTGAAGCGGCTCATTGGCTTGCAAACGTTTAACAACCGATCTAAAATCCAATAATTCGGACTCCGACAATCGCACACCTTCGCTTTTGATTTCATTGCGATTCAGTTTAAACCGATCGTAACAGAGCCAAGCAAACAGATTATCGATCTCCCGCTTATCATAGTTGTCGCTTAATTTATCATGAAAATAAGGCAAAAGATCTACCAAGCGATTCGATTGGACAAACATTAATAATCCGTGATAAAGAAGTCAGTACGTCTATTTTTGGCACGATTGGCTTCAGAATTATTTGGAACTTTCGGTTTTGTTTCCCCAAACCCTTCGGATTTTAAGCGATTGGCAGCAATGCCTTGTGAGATCAAATAATCCATGGTTGCTTTTGCACGATTTGCACTCAACACTTTATTGCTTGTATCATTTCCGACATCATCCGTATGACCTTGTATAGAAACCTTAACAGAAGGATTTTCAATCAAGAATTTGACAAATTGATCAAGAATAAACTTCGAATCCGAAGATAATTCATACGAGTCTGTTGCGAATAAAATATTCTCGATTGTGAAGGCCTTACCTACTTTAATGATATCAATCTCCATCTTTTTTGCTGGCATATACACCTCTTCATCCTGCATATCTTCCGCTTTTATTAATTGTGTATCAAAAGAATATCCTTCTTT
>JALQVX010000135.1 GCA_023263555.1 Crocinitomix sp. | reverse complement strand
TGTTCCACATCAATCGATCCTTCTCCTTTTGCCAAATCACGTACGTGACCATAACTTGACATTACAACGAAATCTTTTCCTAAATACTTCTCAATTGTCTTCGCTTTCGCAGGTGACTCAACTATTACAAGGTTTTTTCCCATGACTTATTTTCTGGCGTCTTTTTTATTAGATGACCACTAATGATCAGATTTGCGACGGTGTCAAAATTAGAAATGATATTTAAATTCTTGCCTAGTTTTTTTCGAAAAAAGATTTTTTCCTTCCTTATTATGAAATAATAAAAAAACAAAAGCAAAATATTTTTTTTACATGACAGATTGTCAGAGATCCTAATTAATAGCTAAATTTGCACAAAAACAGGAGATATCAGCACGGGAATAATGATTAATACAGACGAAAAAATTATAGTAGAGGAGCAACAAGGAAGCGCAACAATGATTGATGTCAATCAAAACGCGACAAAACCATCCAACGGGAAGAAACTTTATTTAGAAAGTTATGGTTGCCAAATGAATTTCTCAGACAGCGAGATTGTTGCTTCAATTTTGACACAAGAAGGTTTTACGACCACTCGAAACTCAGAAGATGCAGACGTAATATTAATGAACACCTGTTCGATTCGCGAAAATGCAGAACAACGTGTACGCAATAAACTCAGCCAATACAACAAACGGAAAAAGACCAATCCTTCCCTTGTAATCGGTATTTTGGGCTGCATGGCTGAGCGTTTGAAAAAAGAACTCTTAGAGCAAGAAAAACTTGTCGATTTGGTTGCAGGACCAGATTCGTACAGAGATTTACCGAATTTGATCGAAGAAGTTGAAAGTGGACAAAAAGCAGTAAATGTTTTACTTTCACGCGAAGAGACTTATGCTGATATTGCCCCTGTAAGATTGGGTAGTGGTGGTGTCACAGCTTTTATTTCAATCATGCGCGGTTGTGATAATATGTGTTCTTTCTGTGTTGTTCCGTTTACACGAGGCCGAGAAAGAAGCCGTGATCCCGAATCGATTGTAAAAGAAGCAGCAGAATTATTTGCGAACGGCTATCGAGAAGTTACCTTATTGGGACAAAATGTAGATAGTTATAAATGGAATATCACCAAAAAAGGAGAAGTAATTGATCCTACTAAACCGACTGTATCCTTTGCGAACTTGATGGAAATGGTTGCACAGGTTAACCCTGAATTGCGCATTCGATTTTCGACATCTCATCCGAAAGACATGACGGACGACGTCTTACATGTTATGGCTAAATATGAGAATCTCTGCAAATATATTCACCTACCAGTGCAGTCAGGAAGTAGTGATGTCTTAAAACGAATGAACAGAGGATATGATCGTGCTTGGTACCTCAATCGTATTGATGCGATTAAAAGGATATTGCCAGACGCTTTTATCTCCACCGATATTATCACAGGGTTTTGTGGAGAAACAGACGCCGATCACCAAGAGACAATCTCTTTGATGAAAGAGGTAGGCTATGAATTTGCGTATATGTTTTTCTATTCAGAGCGACCGAAAACATTGGCAGAACGAAAATTTGACGACGACATACCAGAAGAAATAAAAAAGCAAAGATTGACAGAAGTGCAAGAATTGCAAGCACAACTTTCATATCAGGCCAATGAAAAATTGGTTGGTCAAATCTGCAAAGTCCTTATTGAAGGCACTTCGAAACGTTCGGAAGATTTTGTTTACGGAAGAAATTCGCAGAACGTGACCACAATTTTCCCAAAAGAGAATTACAAACCCGGAGATTATGTGAACGTAAAAATCACAGAATTTACGAGTGCGACATTAAAAGGAGAAGCCGTAAAATAAGGAGCATGGATTTACAACAAATAAAGCTACGATTCGGAATTATTGGGAATTCATCCGCACTTAATCAAGCGATTAGTATTTGTGCGCAAGTGGCACCAACCGACATCAGTGTTTTAGTTACAGGAGAGAGTGGAACAGGGAAAGAAGTGATTCCAAAGGTCATTCACCAATTAAGTTCAAGAAAGCACGGTGCTTATATTGCTGTGAATTGCGGCGCGATTCCAGAAGGTACCATTGACAGCGAACTTTTTGGCCATGAAAAGGGATCATTTACAGGAGCCCACGATCAGCGCAAGGGTTATTTTGAAGTGGCAGATAAAGGAACGATTTTTTTGGATGAAGTAGCAGAACTACCGTTAACGACCCAAGTCAGATTATTACGTGTTTTAGAAACCGGGGAATTTATTCGAGTTGGATCTTCACAGCCTATAAAAACCAATGTCCGCATTATTGCTGCCACCAACGAAAACATGATGGAAGCCATTCAAAACGGCAAATTTCGTGAAGATTTATTTTATCGTTTAAGCACGGTACCAATCAAACTTCCACCATTACGTCAGCGCAAAGAAGATATTCACCTTTTGTTTAGAAAATTTGCATCCGACTTTGCTGAAAAATATAGGATGCCCCCCATCCGTTTATCCGACGAAGCAGTTCAAATACTGAGCAACTATTCATGGCCTGGAAATATTCGTCAATTAAAAAATGTCACGGAACAAATTTCCGTTGTTGAAAATTCACGCGATATCTCTGGTGAAATTTTGCGCAGCTACCTTCCTGACTATACCTCATCCCATCTTCCAATGCTCGCCAGTGGAAAAAAGGGAGAAGAAAATTTCAGTGAGCGCGACTTGCTTTATAAAGTTCTTTTTGACATGAAAAAAGACTTAAGTGAATTAAAGAAAATGGTGATCACCGTTCTGAAAGATGGTGCGGACGAATTGAGCAGAGATGACCGCAATGAAATGCTGGCTAAGCTCTATCAGGATACTGGCGTAGCTAGTACCAATT
>JALQVX010000124.1 GCA_023263555.1 Crocinitomix sp. | reverse complement strand
CAACTGAGTTATCTAGCTGTGTTTGGAATCGTTTATTTGCAACCTAAGATTTATAATTTAATCTACATCAAATATTATTTGGGAGATAAAATTTGGCAAATTTCAAGTGTTTCGATTGCCGCACAGTTTGCAACATTTCCTCTTGGTTTGTATTATTTTCATCAGTTTCCTAATTTCTTTATGCTACCCAATTTAATTGTCATTCCTCTCGCTTTTGCGATTTTATTAGTGGGATTGCTCTATCTCGTTCTTTCCTGGCTCCCCTATGTTCAAGAACTATTGTTTTTTATTTTGGATCTGCTAATCTCCGTTTTAAATAAAGGGGTGAAATGGGTAGAATCTTTACCTTATTCAATTTATTGGGGAGTGTCGATTGAATGGTACGAAGTGTTTTGGTTATATCTAATCTTGATCCTCGGTTCTGCAGCCTTTATCCTGCGTAAATCGCGACTTTTTATATTCACCTTAGTTGGTGTTTTCCTGTTGCTATTGTACAATGTTGGTGAAAACATCTTGCTAAACCGAACGCGTCAACTTGTGATTTACAATGTAAATAATGAGGTTGCTATTGACCTTTTTTCCGGTCGATCGAATCATTTTATGGCGACGGAAAGATTAATTAATGATGATGAAAAGTTGTTGTTCCATGTGAAGCATAATTGGTTTTACCGCATGGGTGCTGAGCAACCGAGTGCTTCATCAGTAGTGCCTGATGGAAATAGTATGCTCCAGTTTGATAAACAAACGCTTTGGTTGTGCTCCGATCCATATGTGGATAGCATTCCGAATGTTGATTACACTTATTTACGTACGATAGATTATTTTCCAACACAATTTATTAAACAGCTACGGCAAACAAAAACAGTTGTGATTTTAGGAGATGGAATAGGGTACAACGCGCGCACCTTTTTTAGTGATCAATTTGATAAGAGTCGAATACATGATTTGAAAGCAGATGGTGCTTTCACTTTTGTCTATTGATTATTTTTATTTTTGGATAACCAAAGGAGAGGGGGGGAAGGTTTGTAGGCAATCTTCGATCCATCTACTTTCTTTCCAATCGAACTGTTTTCAATCGCTTCTATTACTTTAAAGACATGATTTTGTTTGATGATCAATTCATAATATACCGTGATGCCATCTGTTGTCTGAATATTTGTCCAGAAATGCGTCTCGTAATAATCAACCCGCTGAAGCGTAGATATTATTTCGTTTGTTTGAGAAAGTTTCGCTGTAAGCTTGGTGAGATCATTTTCGTATGACTCATCAGTTCCACTATACGTTCCTTTTTCTTTAGCGTCCTTGAGTGCATTTATTTTTTCTTGATAAAGTTCTAACCGCATGGATTGGATTTCATATTCATCTGTTTCAAAAACACGGAGACCGTCAAATTTATAATTTGAATGATTGGTAAATGTGGAATCAGCCCAACTCAGTACGGAAGCTTGTGTTTGTTCTTGGTCAGTTAATAGAGTGGTGGGGGCAGCATGTATAGCTTGAAGAGCCATACTCATCAATATTAAAAAAAGGTTCATTTAGTCGGTGTTGGTATACGATTCCATTGTTCCTTCTAGTTGAAATATTTTACCTACTTCATAATAAGGCGAAAATTCGACTAAAACTAGATTGGTGTCAATTTGGCTCGAATAGTTCCCACTAAATTTATGAAAAAAATAGTATCCCACAAGCGAACTGTCTGAATTGTTTTTCGTTTCATATAATTCAGAAAATTCTAAAGGAATATATTCGGTTAAATCAGTTCGTTCTTCTTTAATATAGCGTTTAAATATAGCTTGCGTAATCTTATTTTGATCAAATGTTCCAAACGCTTTCAATTCGAGACAAACATTAAGCGTGTGTTTTAAAAATGCAGATTTAGAGTCGACTGTGTTAAAAGTTTCAAGTTGCGTTTTAAAGTAACTGTAAAAAGCGCGACTTAAATTGCGTGCTTCAGCATAGGAAGGAGCCATAAATAGGGTGTGTTCTCTGAAAAAATAATCAATAATTAAACTGTAAGATGGAGGAACGTTTAGTGCGATTTTTGGTGTCCAGTCGATTACGCCTAGGGTGTCATTTAATCTATAATTTAATTCCAATATACCAATTGAGGTGGTGTCCGAAGTAATAGTGAAAACATGATCAAACTTTGCGTTGCGCTCAAGTTGTTCTTCTTTGATAAAGGCTTTTTTGGCTTGAATTTGCCGAATTAAAGAGCTGTCATTCGGCGTACTAAGAAGTTCTTTTTCAAGAGTTTCAAGTTGTTCAAAAGCGAGAGGCTTGGTGATTTTTAGGCTTGTAAAACCATAAGGCTTATAAATTTCGCTTGAATCCAGTTGAGAATTAATAAAAGCGGAGACATTTGATTCTGCAATCTTTTGCAGGTTTATTGGTTCTTCTTTTTTCTCAATAAAAAGGTCGTCAGTAATCGTACATGCATTAATGAGAATTAATACACAAAGGGGGAGAAATAATGGTTTTAGCGGCATATTCAATATAGGTCTATAAATTATTTTATAGCAATTATTGTTCCCTTTTTTTTATCAGATGGGATAAGCCTTAAAAACACTCGAGATACGGATGATTACATCCAATCCAAAAATATTATCTGATCATAACCGGCATCACCAACATAAGTATATCCTCGTCAGGATTTGAATTACTGCTTGGTAATAAAATCCCCGCACGATTTGGCTCACTCATTTCAAGAATAACTTCTTGCGTGTGAATATGGTTGAGCATTTCTAATAAAAATTTAGAGTTGAAACCAATTTCCATATCATCACCGCTGTAATTACATGTTAATCTCTCTTTCGCTTCATTTGAAAAGTCAAGATCTTCAGCCGATAAGGATAATTCACTTCCCGCCACTTTCAATTTTACTTGATGTGTGGTTTTATTTGAGAAAATGGAAACACGTTTAATCGAATTCAAAAAAGAAAGGCGATCTACAGTTAAGACATTTGGATTCTCCAAAGGAATAACGGCTTCATAATTTGGGTATTTCCCATCAATTAATCGACATGTTAACTCAATTGTATCGAAAACAAATCGAGCAGTCGTTTCATTATAGCTAATTTTCACTTGCTCTGAGCCAGATAAATTTTGCTTCAATAAGTTTAAAGGCTTCTTAGGTAAAATAAAATCTGATGATTTACCAGCACTTGAATCACTTCTTCCGTATCGAACTAATTTATGTGCATCTGTTGCAACAAAAATTAATTTTTCGGCGGAAAATTGACAAAATACACCACTCATTACTGGGCGCAAATCATCATTTCCTGTCGCAAACAAGGTTTTGTCAATAGCGCTAGCAATGATTTCGCCTTTCACTTCAAGTTCATCAGAAGTTCCCATTTCTGGTGATTTAGGAAAATCATCCGCATTTTGACCTACTAATTTGTACTTTCCGTAATCAGAAGATATTTCAATTCCGAATGTTGCACTGTCAATTGTAAATGAAAGTGGTTGGTCAGAAAAGTTCTTAAGTGTATCAAGAAGAAGTTTTGCTGGAATGGCTATTTTTCCATCTTCTCGTGCTTCATCTGGTGTTACACTCGTCTTCATGGTGTTTTCCAAATCCGAAGCAGAAACTGTTAATTCACCATTGACTAATTCAAAGAGGAAGTTATCCAAAATCGGAAGCGAGTTACTACTATTGAGTACACCACTTATACGTTGTAAATTTTTAAGTAAGGTAGAACTTGAAATAATAAAGTTCATAGTTATCGACTTTTTAGTTTAATTCAGAGACAAATATAAAAGTTAAAAACCGGAATCAATTCAAACGAACTCAATTTTATCAACATTTTAAACACAGTTTGCTGACAGTGCTTTCTGCCTTTATGTCATAATATGCAGTTGATCAAGACGTGATGCTGACAAATTTTAAGAAATTTTGCCAAAAACGGGCCATGGCATAATGATTGACTAATTGAAATCGAGTTTAATTTAGAATCAAACAAATAAGAATATGAGTAAAATTATAGGAATCGATCTTGGGACAACGAACTCTTGTGTTTCGGTTATGGAGGGTAACGAGCCCGTTGTAATCACAAATTCAGAAGGGAAACGCACAACACCATCAGTTGTTGCATTTGTCGAAGGTGGAGAACGAAAAATTGGAGATCCTGCAAAAAGACAAGCGATCACAAACCCGACTAAAACGATCTTTTCGATTAAGCGTTTTATGGGAGCAACGTATGATAGTGTATCAAGTGAAGTTTCGCGCGTACCTTATGCAGTTGTAAAAGGAGATAACAATACACCACGTGTTAAAATTGACGACCGTATGTATTCTCCACAAGAAATTTCGGCAATGATCCTTCAAAAAATGAAGAAGACGGCTGAAGATTATTTGGGTCAAGAAGTTACTGAAGCAGTCATTACTGTTCCCGCTTATTTTAATGATGCACAGCGTCAAGCAACGAAAGAAGCTGGTGAAATTGCAGGTTTGACGGTAAAGAGAATTATCAACGAGCCTACAGCTGCTGCGTTAGCGTATGGTTTAGATAAGAAAATGGATGATCAAAAAATTATCGTTTTCGATTTTGGTGGAGGAACACATGACGTTTCTGTTCTCGAATTAGGAGATGGTGTTTTTGAAGTTTTATCAACAGATGGAGATACACATTTAGGTGGTGATGATGTTGATGATAAAATCATTAACTGGTTAGCTGATGAATTTAAGAAAGACGAAGGAATCGATTTGAGAAAAGATCCAATGGCACTTCA
>JALQVX010000091.1 GCA_023263555.1 Crocinitomix sp. | reverse complement strand
ACCAATTGCCAGTCACCAAGCAAGCTAATCCATCTTTTCCACAAATGCGCGATTAGGCTTTAAGGTGTCGCGCAATGGAATAACATCTTTTTCATCAACTGTGATGAAGGCTAAGGCGTGCAATTCCGCTTCGGTTGAGATACCCTGATTGTAGAATGGCATAGCTTCTCGTTGCATAAACTCTTCCAGGTGAATAAGGTGGTGTTTTGCTGTTCCTTCAGCTAAGTCGCCGTAAAAATCCCAGACTAATCTTATTTTTCGATTCATTGGATAATTATTTTATGGGTATTGACCGTTTGGTTAGATTGAACTTGAACGTAATAGATGCCACTTTTCCAATTGTTTACATCTACAGAACAGTTTGTGTTATTCAAGATTGACGAACCGAATTCAACGATTTGTCCTTGAGAGTTATAAATCACAAGTCCTTCAATAGGATCCAAAGCTGTGCTTCGGATGAAAAAGGAATTTCCAAGAACAGGATTCGGATACAGTTCAACATGAGACACTGCGTCGAAGGTTGATAAACCAACGCCTCCCCAGGTGTCTTCGGCAAGTGCGCCTTCCCAAATTAAATTAGCAATATGTGGATTGTCAATGAACGGGTTTCTATTTCCGAGCACCGCGTAAATAGCATTATTCCGATTGATTTCAAAGGTTGATACATCATCCGAAGCATTCCAATCTAATAACAGATCAATCATTGCAGGGTCAATCGCATTAGCAGATCCTACTGTAACGGCACTCGGCAAACAACGGTTTCCATAACGCAAATACATGTACATGATAATGCGTGCTGCATCTCCTTTCCATTCATCTCCAGGATACCAATTTGAGCCTACCGACCCGGCATTTCCAGAACCATTAGCATACATCTTATTGCCTCGGTCGCCATTCATTTGAACGTCTGAAGCGCGGAGATTATGAGGGTCAGAACCTGGTCCTGAAGTTCCCAAATCTGGAGAACCTAAAGATTTGGGAAAAACATGTTCTCTATTCCATTGCCCCGTGCTTCCGCCATAATTATCTTTATCTCGTGAACGATCATTAATAACAGAAGCATCATCATCATTATAACCATACATCAAGAGTACAACTGCACTATTCGTAGGATCGAGATCTGAACTTTGCAAAACAGCCCATACTTCGCTATAGGTTGTTGGATACGTATGTGTAGAAGTAATTAAGTCAGCCAATTCAGCTTTTAACGCCATTTCAGTCAATGTAAAATCAACTGAAGCGTAGTAAGCGGGAATTTGCCCGAAACTTCCTAAACAGAAGAAGAGTAAAAAGGAAGTGGCTATTTTTTTCATGTCTGCTGAATATTTCAGCCTCAAAGGTATCGAAAATTAGCGAATTCTAGTCAAATGACTGGTTGGCATTATTAGCCATTTCCAACATTCGTTCGTATTCTTCTGCTGTTATATCCGAATGAAAAAAGTGAATTGGATCAATTTTTTTTCCGTTTTTCTCAATCTCATAATGTAAGTGAGGGGCAGTTGATTTACCTGTACTTCCAACTGAGCCAATGATTTGACCGCGAACAATTTTGTCCCCTTTTTTAACCTTGAAAGCACTTAAATGTGCATAGCGAGATACATAACCAAAACCATGATCAATCAATATACAATTTCCGTAGCCCCATAAATTTTGTTCCAGGTCTAAGACCACGCCATTACCAGTAGAATAGACATTTGTACCTTCATCTGCCGTAAAATCTAATCCCCAATGCATTTTAGATGTTTTATAAATTGGATCAATTCTCCAACCGTAACCCGAAGCAATTCGTGTTAAATCAGCATTTGCAACGGGTTGAATGGCAGGGATACTCGCCAACATTTGTTCTTTTTCTTTCGCTAATTGAATGACTTCGTCAAATGAAATGGATTGTGCATAAATTCGCTTTTCTAGTGCTCGAATGAGTTTTTTATTTTCAATAACGCGGTCAAAATAATCATGACCTTTCAGCGCTTCATATTCGTCTGATCCCCCCGTTCCTAATTCCCGCATTTGCTCTGGAAATGGTTCGGCGTTAAACACAACTCGGTAGATTTCATTGTCGCGCTTTTTTAAATCCTCAACGACAACCGACATCAGTAATACTTCTTCGCGCATTTCGTTTATTTCCGCTAACAAGTCTTTGTTTTCATGAACCAATTCTACTTCACGACTCGAAAGAACGAGGCTTGAAAAGAGGAGATGAAATCCAAAACCAAGGACGACCGCAGGGGCAATCACAAGGAGTGTACGCAATAATTGTTCTTTCCAAGAGAGTTGAACTTTATCGTAAGAAAGTGTCTCTGGATTATATCTAAATTTTTGTTTTTTCATGGCTTTATTAATATGTGAAAATTAAAGATCAAAAGTGTATCTTTTATGTTCACCTTTCGAAGTGGTTTTTTCCAATTAATTCGGTTGTTTCCTGTGATTTTATTCTTAAAAAATCTACCTTCGAAGGCACAAATTTACGGATAAAGAATAAATTTGCAATCTAATTAACAATAGTTAACACAATAGACGAATGAAAATCAACGACATACGTAAGACTTATTTAGATTTTTTCGAAGGAAAAGGGCATAAAATCGTGCCATCTGCACCAATGGTTATCAAGAATGATCCGACCTTGATGTTTACGAATGCGGGAATGAATCAATTTAAGGATTATTTTTTGGGGTACAATGAGGCGAAGGATAAGCGTGTGGTGAATACTCAAAAATGTTTACGTGTTTCAGGTAAACAAAATGATTTAGAGGAAGTAGGTGTTGATACCTATCACCATACTATGTTTGAGATGCTCGGAAATTGGTCGTTTGGAGATTATTTCAAAGAAGAGGCCATTGCTTGGGCGTGGGAATTGTTAACAGAGGTCTATAAACTAGATATTGATCGTATTTACGTAACGGTTTTTGAGGGAGATAAAGCGGATAATTTAGCTTTAGATCAAGAATCGATTTCAATTTGGAAAAAATATGTTGCGGAAGACCGCATTATTTTGGCCAATAAAAAAGATAATTTCTGGGAGATGGGGGATACTGGTCCGTGTGGCCCTTGTTCTGAAATCCACGTGGACATCCGTCATCAAGCAGAACGTCAAAAAATTGACGGAAAATCCTTAGTGAATCAAGATCATCCTCAAGTGATTGAGATTTGGAACTTGGTTTTTATGCAGTTTAATCGGAAAGCAGATAGTTCATTAGAGCGTTTGCCTGCAGCACATGTTGATACAGGAATGGGACTCGAGCGTCTTTCTATGGTATTGCAAGGAAAACAATCTAACTACGATATTGATTTATTTCAAACACTCATTCACAGTTTAGAAGAAATCAGTGGTCAAAAGTTTGGGGAAAATGAGGAGGTCAATATTGCCCTTCGCGTTGTAGCGGATCACGTTAGAGCGATTGCATTTTCAATCACAGACGGGCAATTGCCTTCCAATAATGGAGCAGGATATGTCATTCGCCGAATCCTCCGTCGAGCTGTTCGTTATGGTTACCAAAAATTAGACATTAAAGAACCGTTTATTTATAAGATGGTGGCACCGCTACTTTCTGAAATGGGTGAATCATTCCCTGAATTAATCAAACAGCAAGAATTGATTCAGAATGTAATTAAGGAGGAAGAAGTAAGTTTCTTCCAAACGCTTGCAAATGGTATTTCGAAGATCAATGATCTCATGGCAACTGTTAAAAAAGCAGGCAAAGATACCTTGGCGGGTGAAGATGTTTTTAGATTGAGTGATACCTTCGGTTTTCCTGAAGATTTGACTGAATTGATTGCGCGTGAAAATGGGTTAAAAATTGATCATGAAGGCTTTCAAAAATCAAAACAAAGAGCGGTCGAGATTGCACAAGCTGCAACAAAAATAGAATCGGACGATTGGGTTATCTTGCGCGAGGATGATGTAGAGGAATTTATTGGATATGATTTTTTATCGTCTTCTATTTTGATTACCAAGCACCGCAAGGTGACACAAAATAATAAAACGTTTTACCAATTGGTATTTAATATCACGCCTTTCTATGCCGAAGGTGGAGGGCAAGTGGGCGATTCGGGATGGATCGATTCTGACACAGAGAAACTGGTGATTTTTGATACGAAACGAGAGAATAATTTGATTGTTCATTTAGCGACAGAATTACCAAAAGATCCCATGGCTCATTTTAAAGCGCATGTAGCTGAGGGGAAGAGAAGACGTTCTGAATCGAATCACACCGCTACGCATTTATTGCACCACGCCTTACGCGAAATACTTGGAACACATGTTGAACAGAAAGGATCCTTAGTCAATGAAAAGCATTTACGTTTTGACTTTTCACATTTCTCCAAAGTAACAGATGAAGAAATTCAGAAAATAGAGGATGCTGTGAACGCTGATATCCTGGCAAATATTAATTTAATTGAGCGGAGAGCTGTTCCAATGGAGGTTGCAACTGAATTAGGTGCAATGGCTCTATTTGGTGAGAAATATGGAGATTTGGTACGCGTTATTCAATTCGGCGATTCAGTTGAGTTGTGCGGTGGAACGCATGTAAAAGCAACGGGTGATATTCGGCTCTTTAAAATTACTTCAGAGGGATCTGTTGCTGCAGGTATAAGACGAATTGAAGCAATTACATCTGATGGGGCACAGGCTTATTTCAATGAGCGAGCACTCCAGTTCAATGCGATCGCAGAATTATTGAAAAAGCCGAAAGATGCTGTGAAAGCGGTCGAAGAATTGATGGAAAAGAACGTTCAGTTGACAAAAGAAATTGAACAATTAAAACGCGGTCAGGTTAAACAACTGAAGAGTGAAATAACTTCTAAAATTGAAGACAAAGGTGGTGTTAACTTTGTCAGTGAAATCTTAGATTTAGATGGTGGATCAATTAAGGATTTATGTTTTCAGTTAAAGGCTGAAAATGATAATTTTTTCGGAGTGTTTGGCGGTAAAGCCGACGGAAAAGCTACGTTGACAATCATTATCGCTGATAATCTAGCGAAAGAAAAATCCTTGCATGCAGGGAATATGGTACGTGAAGCTTCAAAATTAATTCAGGGTGGAGGAGGAGGACAACCTTTCTTCGCAACTGCTGGAGGTAAAGATGCGAGTGGTTTAACAGCTGCAATCAATAAGGTTAAAGAGTTGAGTTGTTTATTTTAAAATTAGAGAGAATGGAAGAAAAAACAGATTGGTTTCAAGAAAATAAAAAAACCGTATATCTCATTGGAGCGGCCGTTGTGGGTGTGTTTTTTCTTGTCTTAATGTTTAAATTTTGGATGTATACCCTAACCGCAATCCTTGCTTTTGCTGGGGGGTATTTATTTGCGAAGCGAAACGAGAAAAAAAAATAAAAGACTTCCTTCTTCTTAAAACCTTAGGCTCAATCCCAGTCCTAGGTGAAGGTAATCAAACGATTTATTAAAATTGGTGGTGGTGTATACCGAACCTAATACAGGTCTGTATTGTACACTTCCAGTTGCATAAAGTGATTTATAAACCTTGTAGTGAATACGTGATCCAAACATCAAGTCAACAAAAAACGGCTTGAAGATGGAGTTGTCTTTTTCAAATTCAATAAATTCGGATTCAAGTAAGTATCCACCAGTAGAGCGAGTCAAAAAGTTGAAGCGGATGGAGCTGTAAATATCGATTTGAAGTTTTCCGAAAATTAATTGTGCGCCTAAATGAAGGGGGACTTGAACATATGATGCCTTATTCAGTCCATTATGATCAACGGTGTTCATATTCTCGGTATACGTATAGGTAATGATACTGTCAATAATGACATCAGTTGTGTCATCATAGATATACTCAATATTTTTTGTCGTATCGATCGAAATAAATTTAGTTTGGAATATGAAATTTTCAGCATAATTCGTTAGACCAATTCCAGAACCAAAACTCAATCCCTTTCGTAACCCATACATGAAATCTAGGTTGACTTGCGAACCGATCCGATCTGACATAGCGTTCGTATAGATCGTTTTGTCATTTTGCGTCTTGGCGGTATAAGTTGAATGGACAAAATTCGGACCTCCTGTAAAATGAACCATCCATGGTTTAAAGTCGTCTTTGGGTGGGAGTGTTATATCTATTTCTGGCGCAATTGCAGGTGTTTGATTCGTTGAATCGTTGGAAGGAGAGGCGTTTTCCGTTGCTTCCGTAAGTTGACCTTCATGGTCTTGATCTATTGAATCTCTCTTTTCAGCGACCAAAACGGGTGTGGTACCTTCTTCAGTAATTCCCTTTTTTTCCGTTGGTTTTGGACTAAGATCTGTCGTATCCTGCTTTGGTTGAGCGCCTCCTGTAACCAGCGGTATACTTCCGCCTGTATCATTTAATCCTGGATCCACTTTTGGAACTCTTGTTCTAGAACTTGATACTGTTGGTGAATTTGTCTTCTCTGTTTCCGCTCCATCAGAACGCGGGGTTGATTTTTGTGAATTTGGATTAGTTGCAGGTTGAGGACCTCCTCTTAAATCATTTTCATTTGTCGGGGATAAGTTGATTGTTATTGCCAAAACAGTTGAATTTGAAC